>CANGGC010000299.1 GCA_947453125.1 Planctomycetaceae bacterium
ACCACGAGCGACCTCCTCCCATGGGGAACGGTGGAGGTGGGGAGCGAGTCGCTCGACGGCGTGAGTGAAGGGGGGCCGATCGACGCCGGCAGCGAAATCATCGTCGTGGCGGCCCAGGGGGCGGCCGTGGTGGTGCGCCCGGCCCCGGTTGCCGTGGCACCAAGCCGTGGGCCGGAGGGCCGCCGGGATGGGGCTGAGCACGTGGCCGAACCGGAAAAACCGGCAGCCCCGGAAGCCCCCCGGCTCTCGCCGACCCTCGAGAACTTCACCTTCGAGTCATTCGAGCCCCCCGACGCTTGACTCGCGGCTTCCGCGGAACAAGGCTGGATCTGTCCCTTGCCGTGCCCCCAGGCCCCGGCCCGGGGTCAGCGCACCCGTCCGGAGCCACCGATGCCCCCGTTTGTCCTGCCGGTTGTCCTGCTCGTCGTCCTCGTCGTCGGCCTCGGCATCGCCGCCATGCTGGCCCGCTACCTGCGGCTGTGGCTGCAGTCGTATGCCTCGAGCGCCGGCATCGGGCTGTTCGACCTCGTCGCCATGAGCTTCAAGAAGGTCAACCCGAACATCATCGTCCGCAGCAAGATCATGGCGGTGCAGGCCGGGCTCGGCGATTCGACCGGGATCACGCGGCAGGCCCTCGAGGAGCACTCGATGGCCGGCGGCCGCGTCCCGCTCGTGGTGCAGGCGCTGATCGCTGCCAATAAGGCGAAGATCAAGGAGCTCAACTGGAAGCTGGCGACGGCGATCGACCTGGCCGGACGTGACGTCCGCGAGGCGGTGCAGACGAGCGTCTATCCGAAGGTCATCGATTGCCCCGGCCGGAACAGCGGCCGCGAGACGCTCGACGCGGTGGCGAAGGACGGCATCCAACTGAAAGTCCGGGCGCGCGTGACGGTGAGGACGAATCTCAATCAGCTCATCGGCGGTGCCACCGAGGAGACGATCGTCGCCCGCGTCGGCGAGGGAATCGTCTCGGCGATCGGTTCGGCCGAACGCTACACGAGCGTCCTCGAGAATCCCGACGTGATCTCGAAGACCGTGCTCGCCCGCCGCCTCGATTCCAACACCGCCTTCGAGATCGTTTCGATCGACATCGCCGACATCGATGTCGGGGCCAACATCGGCGCCCGACTCCAGGCCGACCGGGCCGAGGCCGACACCCGCGTCGCCCGGGCCAACGCCGAGGGGCGTCGCGCGATGGCGGTTGCGAAGGAACAGGAGATGATCGCCGGCATCGAGGAGAGCCGGGCCCAGTTGGTGGAATCGGAGGCAGAGGTGCCGCGGGCGATCGCCGATTCGCTCGCCAGCGGTGGGCTCGGGATCGTCGACTACTACAAGATCCGCAATCTCCAGGCCGACACCGACATGCGGCGGACGATCGCCGGCGTCGGCAACGGGCCGGCCACCGCGACTCATGCCGTTCCTTCCGGGCAGTGAGCCCACGCCGGTCGCTTCACCCTTTCAAACCACGCTGCGGAACCCACCCCCGATGCCCGCGTTTCCCGTTGTCGCGTGCGTGGTCTTGCCGCTAGCCGCGAACGATTGGCTCGAGGGTCTGGTCCCGTTTCTGTTCTTCGTGATCTGGATCGTGTCGCAGGTCGTGGGAGTCGTGCGGCGGATCGGCGGAGGAGGAAAGATCGCGGGGGGGGATCCGAATGCCAGGAAGCCGGTCGCGCCGGCACCCGGTCAGGTGCGGGAGGTGCGGCCGCCGGTCGTCCCCGTCGGTGAGCCTGACCGCCGCGCTGCCGAGCCTGACCGTCGCGCTGCCCAGGATGATCTCCAACGTCAGATCGAGGCCTTCCGGCGTGGTCAGGCGGAGGGAGTGGACCGCGATCCCCCGCGCCGCACCACCCCAAACCCACCGGCCCTCCCCAAGGCCCCCCCACGGCGCGAACCGGTGGCCGTGAAGACCGTTTCGCCGCGCGGCCAAGAGGGGAGCGTGCGTCGATCCCCCGCGCCGACGGTGAACCGTTCCGCTACCGCGCCGGCACGACCGGGAACGCCGCCGGCGAACAATCCTCCGCCGATTCTCGGTGGACATGCCGGCGAGATCGGCCGGCACGTCGACGGTGCGTTCGCGCACGACCTCGCCCACGCGGGAATCCGGCCCGGCAGCAGTGACCAGTCCGCGGTCGCCCCGCAGACGGTGCCGACGGTCGCGCACGAGCTCGTGGCGATGTTCAGCGATCCCAAGACGATCCGTCAGGTGATCCTCCTCCGCGAAGTGCTCGACCGGCCGATCGATCGCTGGTGAGCGGGGAGCCTTGTCGGGAGGGCGGTGGCGCGTACGCTCCTGCTACCGACTGAAGGCTCGGTTCACACGAGGAGACGATCCCCATGCACGGCACGCAAGGACCAGCCCCGGCGACGACATCGGCCGGCATGGCCGGAACTCCCCCGGCTGCGGCGCGGCCCGGTGTCACCCGGATCGGCTGGGTCGGCACCGGCGTGATGGGACGGTCGATGGTCGGCCGCCTTCGCGATGCCGGCTTCGACATCATCCTCACCACCCGTTCGCGATCGAAGGCCGAGCCGCTCCTCGAGCGCGGCTGCCGGTGGGCCGAGTCGCCGGCGGCCGTGGCGGCCGGGGCTGACGTCGTCTTCGTGATGGTGGGGCATCCCTCCGATGTGCGCGCGGTGGTCCTCGGGGACGAGGGCGTGCTCGCGGGGGCTGCCCGCGGAGCGATCCTCGTCGATCACACGACAAGTTCCCCAGCCCTGGCGGGGGAGATTGATGCGGCTGCTGCCGCTCGGGGGCTATGGAGCCTCGACGCGCCCGTGTCGGGGGGCGACAAGGGCGCACGCGAGGGGACGCTGACGGTGATGGTCGGCGGGGCGGATGCCCCGCGCGAGGCGCTGACGGCGTGTTGGGCTGCCGTGGCCGGGAACGTGGTTGCCTGTGGCGCCGCCGGTGCCGGTCAGCGGACGAAGCTCGTCAATCAGATCGCCATCGCCGGCGGCATGGTGGGGATGTGCGAGGCGCTCCTCTTCGCCCATCGGGCAGGGCTCGACGTCGAGACGACGCTTTGTGCCATCTCCGGCGGGGCTGCCGGTTCGTGGTCGCTCTCCAATCTCGCGCCCCGGATCGTGCGCGGGGACTTCGCACCTGGCTTCATGGTGGAGCACTTCGTCAAGGACATGCGGCTGGCGCTCGACGAATGCCGCCGCCTCGATCTCCCCCTGCCGGGGCTGGCGCTCGTGGAGTCGCTGTACACGGCCCTCCTCGCCCATGGTCAGGGGCGCCTGGGAACCCAGAGCCTCGTGCTGGCACTGGCACAGCTTGCAGGTCATCCCTGGCCAACGCCGCCGGCTACGCAGGTTTCCTGAACCTCCCCGCCGGGCCGCGGAACGCTCTTTCGAGGGGGGTGTTTGGTGGGATTGGCAGGGGGGGAAACCGGGAGTTTCCGCGGCCTCGGTGAAATCCCGAATCGCGACTTGAGCGGCGCTTGCCGGTGGACTACAAGACCTGTGGTGGGCCGTGTCCACGGCCTGCCCACAGCGCGTAGACGAGGTCGCCCAAGCCTCGTCTACGCGCTTGCGTTTTGGCACGATCCGCGGCGGCTTTCCGCACGGCAGGCGATGGATCGCCTGCGGGGAATGCCACGGTCCACAGGCGGGTTTCCAGGGAATGGATGCTCACGCCATGGCGATGCCTGCCAAGCCCCCGATCGCGCCGCCGTGGCGGAGTGCCGCGGGGTCGCCGCATGCCCCTGCCCGACGGCCGGCCTCGTCTTCGATCACAGGTGTGTTGCTGCTCGTGCCGGTGGTGCTTTCCACCTGGCTTTTCGTCGCCGGGAGGGAGATCGCGGCGCAGCCGCAAACGGATCCCGCTGAGGTGTCGGTGCTGCGCGAGGACGATCCAGGGGATCAGCCGGTGCCGGCCGACGACGGGCCGATGCCGATGGCGGTCGAAGTCGGGGTGGAGCAGGCCTATCTGCGGGCCGGTCCCGGCGAGGACTACTACCCCACCGAGCGCCTCGCGCTGGGACGATCGCTCGAGGTGTGGGCGATCGACGAGCGCGGATGGTGTGCCGTCTGTCCCGTCGCGGGGAGTTTCAGCTGGGTCCGCGCCGCCGACATCGATGACGAGGCGGCGCTCGAGCCTGCGGCGCGATCCGCTGTCGGTGGAACGGGAGCCGGCGTGGGGGTCGTCGTCGCCGATGGTGCCGTGGCCCGCGTCGGCTCGCAGCTCAACGATCTCCGCCATGTCGCCCAGGTGCGCCTCGAGGCTGGGGAGCGGGTGCGCGTGCTCGAGCGCGTGCGCATCGACCGCGGCCGGCATGCCGGCCTGTGGGCACGGATCGAGCCCCCGTCGGGGGAGTTTCGTTGGGTGCGGTACACCGATCTTGCCGCGTCGCCATCGCTCCGTCAGGTGGCCCTCGATGCTGGCGTGGCGCCGGCCGGTGGCCGCGGGGACAGCCGCCGCGATGCGGGAGAGGTGATCGGCTCGCTCCGTTCAACAGGGGAGGCGATCACGTTGGCGGTGAATGAAGTGCCCGCGCCGAGCGTGCCCCCTGTTGCCGTGGCAGCGCCGCAGCCGCTCGGGGCGGTGCCGCAGGCGAAGCGGATGATCGCCGGATGGCTGCCACGCGGCACCGGGGTTTTCGAGGCGCCGCCGCCGGTCGCGGTGGCCGCGCCCCCCGTCTCGACGGCCGACGAACTGGCCGACATCGATCTC
>CANGGC010000300.1 GCA_947453125.1 Planctomycetaceae bacterium
GGGGGACGTGGCCTGGCGGTTTCGCGTTCCCGACGGCCGCACGATTTCCTTTCCCGACGCGCTCGCAGGCGCCCCGGCCACCGGCTTGGTCGAGCGCACCGCCGGCGTCGACTTCGGCGACTTCGTCGTCTGGCGGCGCGACGATCTGGCCGCTTACGAACTGGCCGTCGTAGCCGACGATCGGGCGATGGGGATCGAGGAGGTGGTCCGCGGCGCCGATCTCCTCACGAGCACCGCCCGGCAGATCCTCCTTGCCGAGGCCCTCGGGTGGCCGAGCCCGGCTTTCTGCCACGTGCCGCTTGTGTGTGATTCGAGCGGGCAGCGGCTCGCGAAGCGGAGTGGCGGCCTTGCCATCGCCGAGCTTCGCCGCCGCGGGCATTCTCCCGAGGCAGTGCTCACCGCGCCGCTGGAAACGCTCCTGGCGCCGGCCGCGGGCTGATGACAGGCCTAACTCAGCGCCGCAGGTGGCCGGCGATGTTGGTCTTCTCAAACCACACGCGCCACTGCCGCGCGAACGGGCCGGCTTTCAGAAACTCGTCGATCCCTTCCTTCACTTCCCGTTTCACGCCGGCGTTGAAGCGCTCGGTGAGGGTGGCGAAGGCTTCCTCGTCGAGGTGTGGCGTGCCGAGGACGGGGAGCGTGGCGGCGAACGCCGCGGGGACATTGACCCCTTCGCCCGTGGCGTAGTGGTGCATTACCCGGAGGCCGTAGGTGAGGATCGCCGGGGCGCTTGCGAGCCGGCCGGCGGTGACGTTGTCATCGCCGGTGACGATGCCGGGGAAGGAGCGGTCGGTGGCGGCCGCGAGGATCCGGGCAGCGAGACTCGCGCGCGGGCCATCGGCAAGCGCCACAAAGCGGGCCCGCTGCCGGCGAAACCACCGTTCGTGGCGGATCTGCTCGATGGCGAAGTGGCTCGCCCAGCGGCGCAGGTCGTAGCGGTGGAGAAAATAAAAACCGGTCTCGCCGGCGAGGTGCGAGAGGGCCCGCGAGGAGGCGAGATCGACAAGCTCCCGGCACACGTAGATCAGCCGCGTCTCGCCGCCGGTCTGCTGCCGCCAGTCGGCCATGATCCGCTTGAGCGCCGGCCTGGTCCGTGGCACCTGGAAGTTTTCACTCGAGAGGAGAAGCGTGTCGCAGCAACGCTTCGCTGCCTCCTCGCGACAGGAGGCGAGCCAGGCATCGAAGTCGGCCAGGCGCTTGTCGCGGAGGAGCAGCCAGGCATCGGCATGCTGCTCGGGCCAGGCGGCGTCTGGCAGGCTCGGCGGATACCACACGCCCAGCCCGGCGAGCGCTTCGCGCTCCTTGGCCAGCGCCCGCTGCACGCTCGTGCTCCCGGTCTTGTGCGGGCCGACATGGATGGCGAGGCGGATCGGCATCGGGGAAACGTCGCTCACAGGGGCGCCGCAGAGACGGCGGAGATGGCTTCTCCGCTCGGCCCGAGACGCCGTTCAGCGGGAGGCTCCTGTCGGCCATCGCCATCGGTGGCGGGGAGGGGAAGCCGGGCGGTGACAATCGTGCCGAGCCCGGGGCGAAACTCAACCCGGCACTCTCCGCCCACGAGCCGGGCCCGTTCCTGCATGCCGGTGATCCCGAAGCCCTGGTGGTCCTGGCTTTCGGATGAGCCGCCGTTGCCGAAGTCTTCGAGGCGGAGAACGAGCGCCGTTCCCTCCTGTCGCAAGTCAAACCGGGCGCGCTGGCTGCCGCTGTGGCGGCGGACGTTGGAAAACGCCTCCTGGATGATCCGGTAGACGGTCACTTGAAACGCGGGCGGGGTGTCGGCCGGCATCGGATCGAGCTTCGCTTCGACCTCGACGCCGGCTCCTTCGAGATCGCCGATGAGGGTCTGGATGGCGGCATCGAGGCCGAGGTCGTCGAGCTCGGCGGGGCGGATGCCGTGGATGACGCGGCGGCCGTCCTCGATGCCGCGGGCGAGGCAGCTGATCGCCGCATCGACCGATTCGCCGCAGGCCTCCGGGAGTGTGTCGCGGGGGAGGCTCTCGAGCATCATCTTCGCCCCGACGGCGTACTGAATGAGGCCATCGTGAAACTCCCCGCAGAGGAGCTGCTTCTCCTGCTCCTGGATCTCGATGAGATTGCGGAGGACTCGCTCCTTCCGTTCGAGGTCGGCCCGGGCGGCGTGGAGCTCGGTGACGTCGGTGGAGACGCCGCCGACGGCGAAGATCCGCCCGGCGTCATCGAGGATCGGAAACTTCACCGTCACAAACTCGTGCTCGCCATCGCGCAGGTCGATCGACTGCTCGAAGGTCTGCGAATGGCCGGTGTCGATCACGCGCGCATCGGTCGCGGCGAAATCGGCTGACATTTCCGGCGTGAACCAAGCGTCCGCGGTGGTGCCGAGGCAGTCGTCCTTCATTTCGGGTAAGATCCTGCCGTATTGGTTGTTGACGAGGAGAAACCGGCCTTCGAGATCCTTGACATAGACGACGGCCGCCGTGTGGTCGAGGAACTCGCGAAGGTAGGTGTCGCGTTCGCGGAGCCGGGCTTCGGTGCTGCTTGCCGACTCGGCTTGGGCATGGACAGCGCGCCGGTAGCGCTGGAGCTGATCGATGAGCCAGATGAAGACGGCGCCGGTGGAGAGGGAGAAGAGGGCGACGGCGATCGGCCCGAGTGGAGCGGCGACCAGATCGGCACGCGGGACGACGAACAGGCCGAAGAACGTGACGCCGATCGCGAGCAACGCGAGAACGGCCGGGCCGGTGCCAAGCCAAGAGGCAGCGAGCATGAGGGCGATATTCCCGCCGAGCAAGGCGTGGCTGGGCCCGACGAGTGGATCAACGAGCCAGCACAACGCCGCCGCGACAGCGACCACGAACAGCGCCAAGCCATAGCGGACCAGCGGCGGATGGCGTTTCGGATCGGCGCTCATGGCCATCGGCGGCCTCACGGAATCGAGCCGCAGGCGGCCTGGAAAACGAAATCCGGCAAGTGGGGCTGCTGGGGTTCGAACCCAGGACCTACGGATTAAAAGTCCGCTGCTCTAACCAACTGAGCTACAGCCCCACGACCATCCTACAAGGGCCGGCGGGGCAGGCAACGGGGCCTCGAAATGGCCGAAAACCGGGAAAGGCAGCGATTTCCAAGGGATAGCTTGCGACGTGCCGACCGGACACCGAAGGACCGAACCGATATCCGACCAGGGGCACTTGTCAGGTGGCGCGGCGGATATGCGACCGCACCCATTCGGTGAAGGCGGCGCGTTTCACACTCCCCTCCGCCAAGCCGAGCACGATCGTCTCCTGCTCGTCGACGGTCGCGAGAAGTTCCAGGCCGTTGAGAAGGAGAAACGTCTCCATCGCGGCATGGCCAATCCGCTTGTTGCCATCGACAAAGGGATGATTGCTGACCAGGGAGAACCCGATGGCCGCAGCCTGCTCAACCAGCGTCGGATAGAGATCTCGGCCGTCAAAGGTCATCCGAGGCTGAGCCACGGCCGACGCGAGGCCCGCGGGGTCACGAATCCCTCGGGCACCGCCCGACTGGTCGACCACCAACCGGTGAAGCGCGACCACCTCGTCCACAGTGAGGAAGCGGGTCACGCCAGCCGCCGATAGAGTTCGGCGTTCTTCTCCAGAACACGCCCAGCGGCCTCGCGGAACTCCTCCGCCGACCGGTCGAGAAGTTCCCCGACACACCGGGCCAGATACTCCTCCAAGGGGACTCCTGCCTGGTCGGCCCGGAGGCGAAGTTCGCTGACTTGGTTGTCCGGAAGGGGAATCGAAACGGTTGTCATCGGAGGCATCTCCTCGGCCCGCATGCCCGCGAGCACGCCCGCTCACACTGGCATTTTAATCATATTTTACCTTATGAAATCGATCGATCGATCGAAGAGCGACCGGAACTCGCGGTCAGGGGCGGCGGCCACCCGAAGAGCAAGCTCCGCAACGGCGCCACAGGTTTCACCGATTCGCGGGGCGGAAACCCACCAACCAGAAGGGCCGGCGGGGGAAGAGATCCCAGGGAAAGAGAACCCCGGAAATGCCCGAGAGAGGACTTGAACCTCCACCCAGTTACCTGGACAAGAACCTGAATCTTGCGCGTCTGCCAATTCCGCCACTCGGGCAAGTGGCCGCTTTCGCGACCCCCGAATGCTAGCAGGGGACGCCCCGGAAACAAGGCGCCCCGGCCACCGCCGCAGACGGCGGATTCCGGCATGGCCCCCCCCGCCCCGATCAGGCTAAAAACCGCCCAATCTGCCCCGCCTCCTGCCAGCCCACGGAGCGCCCCATGCCCACGCAGCCCCCCGCGGCGGTGATCGTCATCCCCGCTCGCCTCTCGAGCACCCGCCTCCCCCGGAAGATGCTCCTCGCCGAGACCGGCAAGACCCTCATCGAACACACCTGGCGCGCCGCCCGCCGCGCCTCCCAGGCCACCCGCGTCGTTGTCGCCACCGACAGCGAAGAGATCGCCGCCGCGTTGGCCGCCTTCGGGGGTGAGGCCGTCATGACTTCCGAATCCGCCCCCAGCGGCACCGCCCGGATCGTCGAAGCCCTCGGGTCGCTCGGCAACGCCGACGTGATCGTGAACGTGCAAGGGGACGAACCGGAAATCTCCGCCGCCGCCATCGATGCCGCCATCGACCTCCTCCACCGCTGCCCCTCCGCCGGCATCGCCACGCTCGTGACGCCCATCCGCTCGATCGACCTCCTCGACGAC
>CANGGC010000301.1 GCA_947453125.1 Planctomycetaceae bacterium
ATACACCCCACACAGCGGCTCGAGCGTCGCGGGGAGATCGAAGCCGCCCCCGACCTGTTTCGGCGTCCAATCCTCCATGTGAACCCCGTTGGGGACATAGAGAAAGGCCGCCCGGCGGGGCGCCAGTTCGGCGGCGACGACGGCTGTCTCACCCCGAACCGCCGGGATGACGGCGGCCGGGACCATCGCTTCGAGAAGGGGCAGGGCGACCGCCGTCCCGGCTCCGCGGAGGACGGTGCGTCGGGAGATCGGCTGGGGCATGGGAAGTCCTCCTCGCGTGGGGCATTTTGCCCCGGGTGATTCAATCGTCGGATGCTAGGGGCCGGGAGTCAATTCCGACACTCTCCCGGGGGATCCGGGGCAACCCCGGACCGCGTCCGGCCAGGGCCGTTGGCTCACTCTTGACGAGCCCCTCCTCCATCAATCCTCTCCTTCCATCGACCGATCCGCTCCAGAGCAATCACCTTGCGATGGCCTGAGGCTGGTCAGCGAGGTTGATCCGATTCCCGTTGCCGAAAGGCGGGGCTCGTCACGATCGCTGCCACCAGCGCCGAGAACCGGTCTCCTTCGGCCTCGGTCGCGGCGGCGATCCGCTCAACGGCACAGGCATCGTAGTACTCCAGTCCCCGGCCGAGGGCGTAGGTGAACAGCTTCTCGCTGAGGCAGCGGCGAAACTCCCCCCGCCGCCCCACGAGCACCTGCCGCAGTTCGGCGGGGCCGGCAAAACGACGGCCGTCTGGCAATTCCCCCGACGGATCGACCGGCGCCCCGCCATCCTCGGTCCGCCAAGCGCCGATGGCGTCGAAGTTCTCGAGGCCGAAGCCGAGCGGATCCATGAGCTTGTGACAAGCCGCGCAGGATGGATTGGCACGGTGCTGCTCCATCTTCTGCCGCAGCGTGCCGGCGAGGGCTTCGCCGGAGGTGGGAAGCTCGGGGACATTCGGCGGCGGCGGCGGTGGCGGGGCGGCGAGGAGATTCTCGAGTACCCACCGGCCACGCTTCACGGGGCTCGTGCGCGTCGGATTGCTCGTCACCGCCAGGATGCTCGCCTGCCCGAGGAGCCCGCCGCGCTGGTCGCGGTTGACCGCCACGCGGCGAAACTCGTTCCCTGTCACCCCCTCGATCCCGTAGTGCTTCGCCAGCCGCTCGTTGACGAACGTTGAATCGGCATCGAGAAACTCGACGATGCTCCGGTCCTCGCGGACGATTGAACCGAAAAACTCCTCCGTCTCGCGACGCATCGCCTGCCGCAGCTCATCGTCGAAGGCAGGAAACCGGGCCCGGTCGGGAGAGAAGGCGGAGAGCGTCCTCAACTGCAGCCACTGGCCGGCGAAATTATCGACCAGCGCCCGCGACTTCGGGTCGGCGAGCATCCGCCGGGCCTGGGCGACGATCTGTTCGTCGCGCTGCAACTCCCCGGCACCGGCCGCGGCAGCCAGCGCCTCGTCGGGCATGCTGCTCCAGAGGAAAGAGGAGAGCCGCGCGGCGATCTCATGATCGTCGAGCCTCCGCACCTCGCCCGGCGGAGGGTCGGCCTCGACGAGATAGAGGAACGATGGGGAGACGAGCATCGCCGTCACAGCAACCTGCATCGAACGCTCGACCGTTTCGCCCGAGCTCCGCGCTGCCGCATAGATATCGGCGAGCCGATCGACCTCGGCAGCGGTGGCAGGGCGACGGAAGGCCCGCGATACGAGTGGCCGGAGGTTGGCGATCACGGCGCCGCGCTCGGCAGCCGCGTCGAGCCCGGGGGGCATCGGCGTGGCGAAGATCCGCCGGTGCGACGCCGGTAGCGCGGCCTCGACAATCCCCAGCGGGCCGACGACCGTGAGCGATTCGACATGGAGATTCCGATCGCGCTGTTTTGGATTCTCAGCTTCAGGGTTGTAATAGTCGTTGAGGAAGGCGACCGCGAACCGCTGCCGACCGGCCGGCACGCGCATGCGAAACTCGAAGTCCTTCGGCGATCGTCGCCGGTTGGGGACGTCGACGACCTGCTCCTCGCGCCCCGCGATTCGGAATCCCATCCGCACCGGGTCGGGCCCGGCCTGATCGCCAGAGGCGTTCGCCTGGAATAAATACTCCCCCTCGGCAGGGAAGTCGAAGTCCTGGCCGATCTCCCCATCCGAGCCGAGCGTTCCTCCGGCCCCCTTCTGCACCGGCGCCGACTCGATCTCGCCGGTGACGATTGCCGCCCGGGCTACCTTCTCGGCCGCTTCGAGGGCCCGCTCGAAGAGGACTGGTGGCATCGAAAGGACGTCGCCAATGTTGTCGAAGCCGTAGCCGACATCGTCGCTGGGGAAGTCGGCCGCCACCTTGACATCGATGCCGAACAGGTCGCGAACGGTGTTGTCGTATTCCGCCCGGTTGAGGCGGCGGAGCGTCACCCGGCCGGGGCGTTCCCCCAGCGAGCAGTCGGGGGTGAGGGCGACGTCGCGGATCCAGGCGGCAAGCGTCTTGCGTTCCTCGTCGGCAGGCATGGCCGAGCCTTCCGGGGGCATCACTCCCCCCTCGATCTGCCGCAGAACCTTGCTCCACAGGGCGCGGTCGGTCGTCTTCGCCAGGTCGGCGTGCCGATCGTCGAGCCGGACCCCCGCCTCCGGCGTGTCGCCGGTGTGGCAGTCGTTGCAGTACTGGACGAGGAGCGGACGAACCGTGTCTTCGTAGGCCGTCTCCGGCCCGGCAGCCGGGAGTTGGCCGGCGGAAAACAGCGTCAACGAGGCCGCGACGGCCTCTAGCACGACTCCGAGCCTGACCACGATGGGCGTCAACGGGGTCGGGCAGCGGGTGAATCGCGACGGCATCTTTCGGCTCCGAGCGAGGGAACTACCTTATTCTAGCCTCGCCGTGGCCGTGACGAGCGAGCGCTCCCATAGCCGGCTTCCCCCTCCCCCCGTTCAGCCAGTGCCGCGATCCGACGCCCCGGCGACGTCATCGCAAGCGCCCTGAGTGACTCCCAGTCGACCCACGCCACTCCGTCGCGTCGCGGCCCCTGACGGCTCGCCTGACAAGCCGCGACCGTGACCGCGACCCGATGATGCGTGACGGTGTAGCTGCAGCGACCGACGACTCGCCGACGCCCGCACCCGAGGGGCGCGAGGATCTCCTTGGCGGGAAGCCGGGGAAAGTCCCACAACCCCTCCCACCACTCCCCCGCGCCGCGACGGACGACCAAGACCTTCGCCCCGCGCCGAACCACGACCGCCGTCTCGTCGAGATCGATCGCCTTGCGTCGCGCCGTCGACACGGGGATTGACCCTGCCTGCCCGGTCTCCAGCGCCAGGCAATGCGGCGCGAGTGGACAGTGCGAACAGATCGGACTCCGCGGCGTGCAGACCGTCGCGCCGAGATCCATCAGCGCCTGATTCCACAGCCCGGCGCTCCGCGGTGGGAGCAGCGCGGTGGCGATCTCCCAGATCGGTCCGTCGCCGGCGGTGCCATCGAGCGGCGCGGCGTGCGCGGCCAGACGGGCGAGGACGCGGCGCGAGTTGGCCTCCACGATCGGCTCGGGGCGACCGAAGGCGATCGACGCGATCGCCCCGGCGGTGTATCGGCCGATGCCAGGAAGCTCCCGGAGCTCAGGCGCCGTGGAAGGGAGCCGCCCGCCGTGGTCAGCGACGACCCGTTTCGCAGCAGCGTGGAGTTGCCGGGCCCGGCGATAGTATCCCAGCCCCTCCCAGGCACGGAGCACGTCCGCCTCCGGCGCCTCCGCGAGCCGCTCGACGGTCGGAAACCGCTCCGTGAAGCGGTGGAAGAAATCGACGACCCGATCGACCTGCGTCTGCTGGAGCATCACCTCGCTGATCCAGGTCCGGTAAGGATCAGCCCCTCGACGCCAGGGGAGATCGCGGCCGACCCGCGCGAACCAGCCGAGGAGGGCATCGTGGATCGGCGCCATCCCGGCACGGAGGGGCGCCGGGAGTGGGTCGTCGCCGGGAGCTTGTGCCGGGCCGGCGCGACGGGGCTTCAGCCCCCCGGCAGCGGGCCGGGGGGTGCGTTCACGCCGTGACGAGCGAGGCTCCTTCGCCATGACCCCTTGCCAAGTGGTGGTGGATCGTTTCCAACGAAGGTCGCCGGAATCCGCGAGCCTCCGCCGTTGTGGGCCCGCCCCGGGCCGGGCAGTGTAGCCTTCCGTCCGATCCCCTCGTGATCTTCCCCCCGTTTCCCCCCAGCCGCAGTGCCATGCCCTCCCCGGATGATCCATCGACTGATCCTCTCCACCCCGATGGAGCCCCGCGGCCCAAGAAGAAAAAGAAGAAGAAGGGCGATCGCGCTGCTGGTCGGTCGACTGGGAAGCCGGCAGGCAAGGCCGACAAGATCCTCCGTGTGGAGCGACGGACGACGACCGTGGCGGGGGAAGGGGAGATGGTGATGCTGCCGAGCCTTGCAGCCCCGGCCTGGGAGTTCATCCACCCTCGCTGCGCACGGCGGAGACGTGAGGACCTCGAAGAGGTCGAGGCGATGATCGAGGCCGGCGAGCCGGACGTCGCACGGGAGGAGCTGGTATGGCTCCTCTCGGAATGCCCCGACTTTCTCGACGCCCACCTCCAACTCGGTTTGCTCGCGCTTGAAGAGGATGATCCAAAGCTCGCCCGCGGCCACTTTGGCCGGGCCGTCGAACTCGGCTTCAAGGCCCTGGAGACGGCCGGAAATCCGCGACCGCTCCCCTACTC
>CANGGC010000302.1 GCA_947453125.1 Planctomycetaceae bacterium
GAGACGCCCCTGGGCGTCTATGCGTTCGCCTCCTCCGCGGAGCCGAGCCGATGAGTCGCCACGACCAGCGACCCTCGCAGCAGCGCGGCCCTTCGGAGCCTCGTACTGTGGACGTGATCCCGGGGCCCTGGAACGCAGCCGAGTCAGCTTCCACCGCCGGATCGAGTGCGGCGGGGAAGAGGAGTGCGGCGTTCACTGGCCAGCCGACAGGGCAGGGGGGGAGTGCCGAGCAGGGGTGGTTTGCCGCCTGGGGAGAGGCCTGGGATCGGTTCTGGTTCACCCCCGCCGACCCGATCCCCCTGGCGATCGTGCGGATGATCGCCGGCACGCTCCTCACCTGGAGTTGTGCGGTGTGGCTGATGGACGTCGATGCGTTCTTCGGTCCGCACGGCTGGCTCCGCGACGGAGACGTGTGGCGGATGAACGATCAGCCGTGGCAGTGGAGTTGGTTCTTCGCCTTCTCTTCCCCCACGGCGGTCCGGGTGCTCGTCCTGATCACGCTCGTGGCGGCCGCTTGTCTCGCTGCCGGGCTCGCGACTCCGGTGGCGGCGTGGGTCGCGCTGATCGGATTCCTCGCGGCGGTCAACCGCACGCCGCTGACCGTTTTCGGCTTCGACGACGCCCTGGGCATGCTGTTGATCCCGGTGGCGATCGGCCCGTCCGGAGCGGTCCTGTCGCTCGACCGTCGCCTGGGGTTTGCGACCTCCGGCGACGAGCCCTCGGTGGCGGCCAACATCGCCCTGCGGCTCCTTCAGGTCCACCTCTGCGTCGTCTATTTCTTCTCCGGGATCGCCAAGCTCCTCGGCGCGAGCTGGTGGGAGGGGACGGCGCTGTGGGGGGCTGCCGCCAACAGCCGCTACCGGACGCTCGACCTTACCTGGCTCGCACGGCATCCGTTGCTCGTCAACATGCTCACCCTCTCGGCGGTCTTCTGGGAGGTTTCCTATTCCGCGATTGTCTGGCCCCGGCTCACCCGTCGGCTGGCGATTGCCATGGGGATTTTCGTCCACCTCGGCATCGGCTTGGCGATGGGGATGAAGGAGTTCGCCTTGGCGATGATCGCCGCCAACCTCGCCTTCGTGCCGGCCACGACCTGGCGGTCGCTGTTGCTCCGCCTCCAGACGGGCCGGTCCCGACACTGATCTTTTCATTCCGTTTCCTTCCCCTCACTCCGCGGCGTCAGCCCGGAACGTTTTCCATGATCGACACCATCGCAGTCGTTGGCGCCACCGGCGCCGTGGGCCGGATCATCGTCGAGTCGCTCCTCGCCCGGCAGTTCCCTGCCCGGCGGATCAAGCTCCTCGCATCACCGCGAACGGCGGGCAAGCCGTTCGTCGTCGCGGGGGCGACGATGGATGTCGAGGTGCTCTGCCCAGAGTCGTTCGAGGGGGTGCAGATCGCGATCGGCAGCACGCCGGACGAAGTGGCAGCCGAGTTCGTCCCGTGGGCCATGGAACGGGGCACCGTGGTGGTCGACGAGAGCGGCTATTTCCGGATGCGTCCCGACGTGCCGCTGGTGATTCCCGAGGTGAATCCCGGTGACATCGACCGGCACACGGGACTGATCGCGAGCCCCAATTGCTCGACGACGCAGATGGTGATGGTGATGAAGCCGCTCCACGACGCGGCGCGCGTGAAGCGAGTCATCGTCAGCACCTATCAGGCGGTCAGTGGCGCCGGGCTGGCAGCGACCTCCGAACTCCGCGACGCGACCGCCGCGTGGCTGGAGGGCAGGGGGGAGGCGAAGTCGGTGTTCTCCCACCCGATTGCCGCCAACCTCATCCCGCAGATCGGCTCCCCCCGTCCCGGCGGGAGCACGAGCGAGGAGCTGAAGATGGTCCACGAGACGCGGAAGATCCTCGGCGACGAATCGATCGGCGTCTGTGCGACCTGCATCCGCGTGCCCGTGGCCAACTGTCACAGCGAATCGATCCTCATCGAGACCGAGCGCAAGCTCTCCGCCGCCGAGGCCCGCCGGCTCCTGGAGAACGCGCCGGGAATCGTGGTCGTCGATGACCTGGCTTCCAAGCTCTACCCGCTCCCGCGCGACTGCAGCGGGCGCGACGAGGTGTTCGTGGGACGGATCCGCGAGGACGACTCGAGCCCCTGCGGCATCGCGCTGTGGTGCGTCTCCGACAATCTGCGGAAGGGGGCTGCCACGAACGCTGTCCAGATCGCCGAACATCTGGCGGCGCGGATGGCCGCCCGGGGCGGGGTGCCGGTGCGTCCATGACGCGCACCATCCGCCTCACGCTGGGCTATGAAGGCACCCGTTTCTCGGGGTGGCAAACCCAGCCCGGGCGGGCAACGGTGCAGGGGACCCTCGCCGAGGCGATCCGAGCGGTGAGCGGCGAGGAGATTCTGCCCCGTGGCTCGAGCCGTACCGATGCCGGCGTTCACGCCATGGGGCAGGTGGTGTCGTTCGAGACCATGGCGCCGCACGAGGCCCGCACCTGGGTCCGTGCCCTCAATGCCCGGCTCCCCCCGGACATCACGGTGATCGACGGCGAGGAGGCTGCCCCGGGTTTCGATCCGGTGTGGGGAGCGGTGAGCAAGGTGTACCGCTACCGGATCCACGACGCCCCGTGGCGGCCGGTGTTGTCCCGGCATCTCGTCTGGCGGTGGAAGACCCGTCTCGACGTCGATGCGATGGCAGCTGCCGCGGCGGCGCTCGTCGGAGAGCACGATTTCACCAGTTTCGAGACGACGCCCTCCACCCGGCTCTCGAAAGTGCGCACAATCCACCGCCTCGACCTCTTCAGGCGCCGGGGAGGGGACGACCTTCCCGACGGCGAACTCTGGGCCGAGGTGGAGGGGAATGGATTCCTCCACAACATGGTGCGGATAATTGTCGGGTCGCTGGTGATGGTCGGATGCGGTCGCCGTGGTCCCGATTGGATGGCTGATGTGCTTGCCGCCAGGCATCGGCCGGCGGCCGGCCCCACGGCGCCTCCGCAGGGGCTCGTTCTCGTTTCGATTGCCATCGATCCCGCCCGCACCCGGCCCGCCCCTCCACCTGTTCCGTCCTGACTGTCCGCCCCGTAACGACGCACCATGGCCAAACCTCCCGATCGGCTCGGTCCGCTCAATCTGCAGCAGCAACTCGGACTCGGCCGTCAGTGCCAGGTGTGGAGCGCCTTTGACACGAGCGAAGGGCGCCAGGTGGCGGTCAAGGTCTTGATGCCGGAGTTTGTCGCCGACAAATCGCAGCGCCGGCAACTCGAGCATGAGTTCCGCGTCGGACAGGACCTCGTGCATCCCCATCTCATTCGTGTCCATCGGCTGGAGGTTCACCAGCGGATGCCCTGTCTCGTCATGGATCTGTTCCCCCATCCGAACCTCCGCCGCGGCATCACATCGGCGAGCGAGCGGGAACGGACGATGCCCAAGGCGGTGAAGATCCTCATCGGCATCGCCGAAGGGCTCGGCTTCCTCCATGGCAAGGGCTGGGTGCACCGCGACGTGAAGCCGGCCAACGTCCTCGTCGCGCCCGATGGCGATGTGCGCGTCCTCGACTATGCCATCGCCGGAAAGCCTCCCGGCGCTTTTGCCAGGCTCCTGTGGACGAAGAAGCAGGCGCAAGGGACGCCGAGCTACATGGCCCCCGAGCAGATCCGGGGGCAGCCGTTCGATTTCCGGAGTGACATCTACTCCCTCGGCTGCCTGGCCTACGAGATGCTCGCCGGCACGCCGCCGTTCACCGGCGCCGACCAGAACGACCTCCTCGGCAAGCACATCTACGCCGCCGCGCCCCTCGTTGAGGCGGCAAACCGCAACGTCACCCCAGCGGCCTCGAAGCTCATCCGTCAGATGATGGCGAAGAAGCCTGCCGACCGGCCCGTCTCGATGGACGAGATCGTCCGCCAGCTCAAACAGCTGCGCTTCTTCGAACGCGATCCGGGCCCCGGTTGAGCCACCGGAATGATGCGGCCGGGGGCGCTTGGGGCCCCGACGAAAGGGCTGTGGCGGACGTCGGTTTCGAACCTCAACTTCGAATTGACTCCTGCCGCGCGGCCATGGGAAACTCCTTGGTTCGACCGTCCCATTCCCACTCCCGCGCCCGGAGCGCCCCATGTCCCGCGGCTTGCACCGGCTTCCCCTCGAGAAGCCGATCTACGAGATCGAAGACCGGATCGCCGCTCTGGAGGCCGCGCCGCTCGGCGCCCTGCAGCAGGAGGAACTCCGGCGGCTGAAGCGGGAACTCGTCGAGATCCAGAAGCGGGTTTTCAGCGGCCTCGACCCGTGGCAGACCGTCGAGGTGGCCCGTCATCCCGACCGACCGAAGACGAGTGACTACGTGGCGCAGGTCTTCGACGAGTTCGTCGAGCTCCACGGCGACCGGGCCTTCGGCGACGATCCGGCGATGCTGACCGGGTTTGCGAAGCTCGACCGGCACAAGGTGCTCGTCGTCGGCCACCAAAAGGGGAAAACGCTCGCCGAACGCCAGGCCTGCCACTTCGGCTGCGCCCATCCGGAGGGCTACCGCAAGGCGATGGGCAAGATGCGGCTGGCGGCGAAGTACGGCCTGCCGGTGATCTGCCTCATCGACACCCCCGGCGCCTATCCCGGCGTCGGCGCCGAGGAACGGGGCCAGGCCCAGGTGATCGCCGAGAGCATGTTCCTCATGGCGACCCTCCCGGTGCCGGTCGTCTGCGTCGTCATCGGCGAA
>CANGGC010000303.1 GCA_947453125.1 Planctomycetaceae bacterium
AAGGGCCGTGAGCGACGCCGGGGAGGGCTGGAGGAGGAGCGGAGTGGCCAACGACACCTGCGTCGCCGATGACACGAGCCGGGCGCCGATGCCGGCCGGATCGAGATGGTCGGCCGAATCGGTTGCCCCGCGGCCGATGTGGACGATCTGGTGTTTGGGGAGGGCGAGCGCCGTGGCATCGGCGCGACGCCTGAGCACCAAGGCGTAATCGTCGTGCGTCACTTCGAGGTCGTAGGCGTGGGCGTCGAAACGCTCGAGCTTGATCGCCACCTTCATCGGCTTGCCGCTGCCGCCGATCGCCACCGTCCCTTCGACGGCAAAGGTCTCGCGGTCACCGGAGAGGCATTCCCACAGCGGCCCTAGATCGGCGGCGAGGGCCCCGGCGGGATTCCGGGCCGGATCGATGGCCAGCGGCTGATCGGCGCGGACGGCGGGGAGGAATCCGGCTCCGGCCAGACCTACGGCCATAGAAACGGCCAAGAAACACGCGAAGCGGGCAGGGCGGGGGGGGATCATGAAAACCTCCTCAGGACCAGTTCGGGGGCGGGGAAACCCCTGACGTCGCAATCGGTCAGCCTTCAATCTCCCACCCTCAGTCGCAGCGAACAAGCCGGCTTTCCGGCCGTAGCGGCCCCCGGCAGAGGGGCCCTCGTGCCACGAAACCGCCGCACTTTTGATCCCGTTGCAGTCTGGGATCGGGTGGGTAACGGTGCGCCATTATCCGCCAATAATCGCGGCTTTATTGACTTTTAAGGTGATGTGGATAAATTATGTATCACGCAATAAAGGGCCATAGAGTGATTCACTTTCCACGTCCCGGATTGGCTCGGGAACTGGTGGTCGCGCTCCGCGGTGAGGTCACCTTCAGCGACGCCCACAACGGCTTGTTTCTGGCAGCGCCCCGACGGACGGGGAAGTCGACGTTCCTCCTCAATGACTTGGCCCCGGCGCTCAGAGCCACCGGCGTCGTGGTGGCCTACGTCGACCTGTGGGCCGACCCCCGGCGGGATCCAGGCACGCTCATCGCGGATGCGATTGCCCGATCGCTCGCGCCGCATGCGAGTTTCGTGAGCCGTGTCGCGAAGAAAGCCGGCGTGGAGAGCGTGACCGTCCCAGGCGTGCTGAAGATCGACCTGAGCAAGATTGGCAAGCACGACGGCGTCACGTTGCCCGATGCCCTGCGGGCCTTGCACGAGACCGCCAAGGCACCGGTAGCGCTCATCGTGGACGAGGCACAGCACGCGCTCACCAGCGACGCCGGGGAGGCGACGATGGCAGCATTGAAGTCGGCCCGAGATCAGCTCAATCAGCCAGGCAACGTGAACCTCATGCTCGTGATGTCTGGTTCCGACCGCGACAAGCTGCTCCGCCTGGTCAACACCAACGCCGCGCCGTTCTACGGCTCGCAGATTGCCCGCATGCCGCCACTCGGAGAGGATTTCATTGAGCACGTGGCTCGGCTCATCTCCGCGCAGCGGCCCGATCTTACGCCGGTAGACTGGCCTCTCTTGCTCCGAGCCTTTGCAGGCTTTGGCCATCGGCCTCAGTTCTTCATGGAATCGCTCGGGCAGGCGATCAGCCCCTTGGCAGGCCTTGAGGGGGTGCGTTTTGAGCAGGCGGTGATGGAGGCGGCTCACGAGCGCCAGCGGACTGACGAAGCCCAGATGGCATCCGACTACCTCGCGCTGCGACCCGTGGAACAAGCCGTGCTCTGGCGACTCCTCGAGCAGGGCCCGCGGTTTCGTCCGTACGACGGCGAGGCGTTGCAGTTCTACCGGAAGCGGGCTTCCCCGCAGGTCACCGCGCAGCAGGCCCAGGCCGCGCTCGACTCGCTCCGCAAGCGCACCCCTGCGATCGTCTGGAAATCGGCTCGCGGCGAGTACGCCGTCGACGATGCGGCCATGCACCGATGGTTTGAGAAGCGAGTGACCGAACGGCAATGGCCGCCGGTCGATTCGCAGAGCCACCGAGCGTCCGATAGAGATGAGATGGAGTAGCACCGGATTCCTCGAGCGGCCATTTCACGGCGGGTTCGTTGCAGTTCGGCATCGCCGCCATCACAATCGGTTCGACCGCCATCTTCGAATCCTGCGTGTCGTGAAGAAGACCGCTTTGGCCCGCCGTCGGGGCTCCCGGAATCACTCGTTCATGCTTCGAGCCCCTGCCATCCCGTCATGGGCCTTTGCTGCGGCCACGTTGCTCGTGGCGCTGGCTGGTTGCGGACGTTCCAGCCCTCCGGTCGTCGCCCCGCCGCCGCCGGAGGTCGTGGTCACCCGGCCGGTCGTCGCCGAGGTGACCGACACGATCGAGCTCACCGGGAATGCCACCGCGGTGGAGACGGTCGATCTCAAGCCGCGCGTGGGGGGCTTTGTGACAGCCGTCCACTTTGCCGATGGCCAGGACGTGAGCGTCGGGGACAAGCTCGTCGACATCGACGACCGCAGCTACCGGATCGCCCGCGATCAGGCCGAGGCGGAGATCGAACGGGAACAGGCCGAGCTTGCGGAACTGGAGAGCGAGCGGGTCCGCAATGAGGCCCTCCTTCCGCGCGGCGCGGTCACGCAGGAACAGGTCGGGATCATCACCGCCAAGCGGGACATGGCCGCCGCGACGCTGAAAAAAGACAAGGCGATGCTCGCGCAGGCGGAGCTCGATCTCGACTTCTGCCGGGTGACGGCGCCGATCGCCGGCCGGATCGGCGCCCGGACGGTGAACGTCGGTGACCTCGTCGGGAGCGGGGCGGCCCCCACCACCCTGGCGACGATCGTCAGCGTTGACCCGGTCTACATCACTTTCTTTACCGACGAGCGATCGCTCCTCGTGGCCCGCGAACGGGCGATTCGCGACCGGCGAGAGGACCGGGGCGGAGAGGGGAAGCCGGAGGCGAATGCTGCGGAGGGGGAGCCGACGTGGCGCAACATCCGCGATCTCGCCATCCCCGTCGACGTGGCCCTGGTCACCGACGAGGGCTTCCCGCGCCGCGGCGTGTTGGCTTTTGTCGACATCGCCGTCCGTGCCTCGACCGGCACGATCCGCTGCCGGGCGATCCTCGACAACCCCGATCGTCTGATCGCGCCGGGGATGTTCTGCCGGGTCCGCCTCCCGTTTGGCGATCCGGCCGAGGCGCTCCTCGTCCCCGATCGGGCCATCGGCATCGAGCAAGGACGTCGGACCGTTGCCGTCGTCGGCGCCGACGACCGGGTGACGATCCGCGAGATCACCCCCGGAAAGCTCGACGGCTCGATGCGCGTCGTGACGAAGGGGCTCTCCGCGGGTGACCGGGTCATCGTCAGTGGCCTGCAGCGTGTCCGCGACGGGGCCGTCGTTCGGCCGGTCGAAGCCCAGCAGGCCCAGCCCGCCAGGGAATGACCGTCGCCCCATGTTCTCGCAGTTCTTTATCGACCGGCCCGTCTTCGCCACCGTTCTCTCGGTGGTGATCCTCCTCGTCGGCGGCGTGGCGCTGGTCGGCATGCCGGTGGGGCAGTATCCGGATGTCACCCCTCCCACGATCGCCGTCACCGCTTCCTATCCCGGCGCCGGGGCGGAGGTCGTCGCCGAGACGGTCACCACGCCGATCGAGCAGGAGATCAACGGCGTCGAGGGGATGCTCTATCTCTCGTCGAAGAGCACCGGCGACGGCCAGTCATCGATCGACGTCACCTTCAAGCTCGGCACCGACATCGACAAGGCCCAGGTGCTGACGCAGAACCGGGTGGCGGTGGCGCTGGCGAAGCTCCCCGAGGAGGCCCGCCGGCAGGGGGTGACGACGCGGAAGAAGTCGCCGAGCATCCTCCTTTGCGTGAATCTCTTCTCCCCAGGGGAGCGTCTCGATCAGCTCTTCATCTCCAACTACGCGTTGTTGCAGGTGAAGGATGCGCTCGCCCGCATCGAGGGGGTGGGGGACGTGCAGTTTCTCGGGGCCCGCGACTACGCCCTGCGGGTATGGCTCGACCCCGGCAAACTCGCCAGCCGCGGGCTTTCGGCCACCGACGTTGTCCGTGCCCTCCGCGAGCAGAATGTCCAGGTGGCCGCCGGGCGGATCGGCCAGTCACCGGCCACCCTCGGCCTCGACTTCCAGGTGCCGGTGACCGCGGCCGGGAGGCTCCCCGATCCGGCGGCCTTCGAGAACGTGATCGTGAAGGCCTCGGGCCCGCTCCCGCCGGGCGCTCCGGCTGTCGCCGCCGGTCGCGCCGGCCCCGGGCATGATCTGGCCACCACGGGCCTCTCAATCGTCCGGCTCGGCGACGTCGGCCGGGCTGAACTGGGAGCGCGGAGCTACGACGTCGGCAGCCGGCTCGACGGCCAGGAGGGGGTCACCGTCGCTCTCTTCCAGCAGCCCGGATCGAATGCCCTGGCCACCGCCGAGCGGATCCGGCACGAGATGGCCTTGCTCGAGCGTGGCTTTCCAGAGGGGCTCGAGTATGCGATTCACTACGACACGACGGTGTTCGTCGAGGAGAGCGTCCGCGAGGTCTGGAAGACGCTCTTCGAGGCGGTGGTGCTCGTGTTCATCGTCGTGCTCGTTTTCCTTCAGGATTGGCGGGCGACGATCATTCCGATGATCGCTGTGCCGGTGTCATTGGTGGGGACGTTCGCCGCGATGCGGCTGTTCGGATTCTCCCTCAACAATCTTTCGCTGTTCGGCCTCGTGCTCGCCATCGGGATCGTC
>CANGGC010000304.1 GCA_947453125.1 Planctomycetaceae bacterium
GCGCCACTCGGCTGCCAGATGACCCGGTCGGGGATGGGATTGCGGGTCTGCTTCGCCATCCAGGGAAGGGCGGCGGCGTCATCGCGATCCATCCAATGCCCCTTTCCTTCGTGGATCTTCACGAAGCTCTCGTAGCCGTTCGGGTCGGCCGCATGAAAGGCTTCCAGGGCTCGGCCGTAGTCGGCGCCGATCTTCGCCCGGTCGTAGGCGGTGTCGAGGGCGCCGACCTGGAGCGCGAAGGGGACATTCCGCACCGGCTCGAGGGAGACGCCGTTGGGATGGCCTGCCATCATCGCCGCGGCCGCCCAGTGGTCGGCCATCCGGGGGGCGAGCTGATAGACGCCATCGCCGCCAGCGGAATAGCCGAGGACATAGACGCGATTTGGGTCGACGTCGCCAAGAATCACGAGATCCTCGATGAGCCGGTGGAAGAGCCGGTCGATGTGTGGCTCGTGCCAGAGATTCCAGGTGTTTGTCGGGGCCCGCGGGGCGACGTAGATCCCCTCCTCGACGGTGTAGAGCTTCTTTTGGTTTTCCCACTGCTGATCGTTGACGCGCGCTGGCGCTCCGCCGCCGCCATGGAGCGAGATCCAGAGGGCATGCCCCCGCGGGGGCTTCTCGCCAAAGGTCTTGAGGGAGAACGGCATGACGAGGTCGCCGTCGCGCAGCTCGCGGGCCTCGATCTCGGCTTGGCTCGCGGCGAGCTTCGTTGCCCGATGGGCTTCCCAGAGGAGATCGTGGGCTGCGAGGGCATCGGCGTTCGTGAGTGGCACGTCCGCCCACGCTCCCTGCGCCACGCTTTCAACAGCCGCCCCGGGCTTGGCGAGGGCCGCCCGGAGCGATCCAAGGGCCTGCGCCGATGCCGCCGCGTCGGCGGCCTGGGCCGCGGAGATCGATCCCGGGCCCGCCCCAGCGGCGAGAACCCCGGCAACGGTCGCGGCAAGCAGGCATGAGCCAAAAAAGGGACGCATCGGTTCTTTTCCCAGGGGCGAGTTCTCGACGGAGCGGCAGAGGGAGGGCACGAAAGTCTAGCCAGCGCCGCCTTGCATCAAGACCACGATCCTGGCGACAATTTTTGAAGTTCACTCGTGCCACAGCCTCCCTTGCCGAGATGCCCCATGCCATCCCCAATCTCGCTCCCCGGCATCCGGCTCCTCGACCGGCGCGGCTTCCTCCGCGACACCGGCTCCGGCCTCGGCGGGATCGCCTTGGCTTCCATGTTGGGAACGGCTGCCAGTGGCGCGGAGCCGCCGATCCGCCCCGTGATCGATCCGGCCCGGCCGCTCGCCCCCCGCGCCCCGCACTTTCCGCCCCGGGCAAAGCGCGTGCTGGTGATCTTCTGCTCGGGGGCGCTCTCGCAGGTCGACACCTTCGACTACAAGCCGGAGCTTCTGCGGCGGCATGACACGCCGCTGCCGGAAAGCGTGTCAGGGGAGAAGGTGATCACGTTCCAGGGGGAACAGGGCAACCTCATCAAGCCGCAGTGGGAGTTTCGCCCCCGGGGCCAAAGCGGCACGATGACGAGCGACTTGCTCCCGCGCCTCGGCGCCCTCGCCGATCGGATGTGCTTCATCCATTCGATGACAGCGAAGTCGAATACGCACGGGCCGGCCGAGAGCCAGATGGCAACGGGCTTCACGCTCGACGGTTTCCCGAGCATGGGGGCCTGGACGACCTACGCCCTGGGGAGTGAGTGCGACGATCTCCCGGCCTTCGTCGCCATCCCCGACCCGCGCGGCGTGCCACAGATCGGCCCGCGGCAGTGGGCGAGCGGCTTTCTCCCCGCGGTGTTTCAGGGGACGCCCCTGGGCGCCGACCGCCCCGTCCCGAATCTTGCCCGCCCCGCGTCGCTCTCGGAAGCGACCGACGGGGCGACGCGCGACTTCATCCGCAGGCTCAACGACGACCACCTCGCCCGCAACCCCGGCGACAGCGATCTCGCCGCCCGGATCGCCGCCTACGAGCTCGCCGGCCGGATGCAGCTCTCGGCCCCGCGCGTCGCCGACCTCTCCGGCGAATCAGCCTCAACGCTCACAAGCTATGGCGCCGACGACGCCGCGAATCCCACCAAGGCCCGCTTCGCCCGCAACTGCATCCTGGCCAGAAAGCTCCTCGAGCAGGGGGTGCGGTTCGTGCAGCTTTTCAACGGCGCCTATGCGATGGGGGAAGGGGTAGGGAACTGGGATGGGCACAAGACGCTCGTCGACCAGTATTCCGTCCACGGCCCGATCCTCGACCAGCCGGCCGCGGCGCTCCTCGAGGATCTCGAAGCCCGCGGGCTCTTGGACGATACGCTCGTCGCCTTTGTGACCGAGTTTGGCCGGATGCCGACGTTTCAAAAGGGGGCCAGCGGCCGCGACCACAACCCGGCGGGCTTCACCGTCTGGCTGGCCGGTGCCGGCGTGAAGCGGGCCTGGCACCATGGCGCGACCGATGAGTTTGGCTGGAAGGCGGTCGAGGACGTCTGCACGATCTACGACCTCCACGCCACGATCCTCCACCTCCTCGGCCTCGACCACACGCGCCTCTCGTACTATCACAACGGCATCGAACGGCGTCTGACCGACGTTCACGGCCACGTCATCAAGGGCGTGCTCGCGTGACGGGGATGCGGACGCTCTACCTTGAACAAAGCACTATTCTTCTGTACAGTTCCTTTCAATCAAGGAGCCAAGCCATGAACGTCGACATCTCGCTCGAAAGTCTTTCCACGGTCGAGAAACTCGCCCTCATGGAGCGACTGTGGATCGATTTGTCGCGTCACCCCGAAGACGTGCCCTCGCCAGCATGGCACGGAGCGGTCCTCGAGGAGCGACGAGAGGCCGTCCGAAAGGGACGCACGAGCTTCGTGGCGTGGGAGGATGCCAAGAAACGGCTGCAGGAACGGCACGGATGAGGATCCGAATCCTTCCCGAGGCCGAGCGCGACCTCGATATCGGCTGCGATTTCTACGATTCCCAATCCCCTGGGGCAGCGAGATTTTTCCTCCGCGGCCTGCTCGACGACATCGACGGGCTTTTGAAGCACGCCGGTGTCCACGAACAGTACTGTGGCTTTTTCCGCGCGATCTCGAAGCGGTTTCCGTTTGCGATTTTCTATGCTTTGAGCGAAGACACGATCGATATCTACGCGGTGTTGGATTGCCGTCAAGATCCCGATGCGATCACGTCCCGCCTCGGCGAACGGAACATCGACCGCGAGACACGGTCCTGACGGGGATACGGCATCACGGCCAGGCATCACTCTGCCGGCGGCAGATGCTTGGCGAGGTTCTTGGAACTGGTGAACTCGACACCACAACCCTGATCAAGCTGATCGAGCCCAGTCTTTGCCAACCGTCGCAGGGCGGCAAGCTTGGCCCCATCCTCGGCGGTCTGCTGCTGGAGGAGCCGGAGACCGGCTCGCATCACCTCGCTGGCGTTGCGATACCTCCCCGCTTCGATCTGCTCGTCGATGAAAACATCGAACGAATCCGTCAGATTCACGTTCCGCGTCGGCATGAATCCCTCTTGGAAAAAACTCCGACAGACTTTGCTTGGCATCGACGAAAAGGACCACTTCATCGCCTTCAACCACGGCGACGCCAGGACGCCTACCGCAAACTGCAGATTACCCCCGATTGGCAATATCTGCCAATCGAGAACCAACGCCCCCGAATCCCCTGGGGCCACAAGCGTTACGCACGAGCCTGCGGGGTTGGTCAGGAATCGACGCTGTAGACCTGCACGCGGCCCCAGGCGGGCCACTGCCCATCCTTCGGCCCCGGCTGCGATTGGGCGCCCCCGAGGACAAGTCGCTTGCCGTCGGCCGTGAACCGGGCCTGGGTGATCCGCTGCTTCGTGTCGAGCGACGTGACGAGGCTCCCGTCGGCGGCGGAGAAGAGGGCGAGATTCCAGGTCCCCTGGGCCTGGCGCCCCGCCATCACGAAGTGCGCACCGTCGGGAGACCAGGCGAGCGCTTCCATGAGCCCCGAGCCGTGCTGGCCATCGTGGATCTGGTCGAGCTTTTCCCCCTTTCGCCAATCCCACCGCTGCCAGGTCATCTTGCCGTTGCCCGCCATCGGATCCCCCATCGGCCCCATGCCGCACACGAGGAGCGCCGCGTCTGCAGGGGCGAAGGCGAGGGCGTAGATGCCGCCGCAATAGTGATGGCTCTTCGTCGTCCCCCAGGAGGTGAAGTCGGGGGAGGTGAAGCGAATGACAGGCTCGGCGCCGCCCCCCTCACCGAGCTTCCACACCCGCACCTCGCCGAGCATGTTTGCGGCGGCAAGATGGAGACCGTCGCGGCTGAAGCCACAGGAAAGCACCGGCGGCTGGTGGTCAAACTCTGCGACGAGATTGCCACTCGAGGTGTCGTAGACCCGCACGGCCGGTTCGGTCGCGGCGGCGGGCTCGTACTTCCAGCCCCCGGCAAGGTACTGCCCGGTGCAACTGGCAATCCGGCTCCCGTCGGGCGAGAGGGCGAGATCCCACCTCCAAAACCGATGCGCTGGCACGCGCCGCGTCGCATCCCCCGACGCGAGATCATGCCAGAGGAGCTGCCCGTCGTAGCCGCCGGAGACGAGCGTCTTTCCATCAGGGAGCAGCGCACAGCCGCTGGCATACGACCCGTGCGCTCCCGCGAGCGCCACCTGCTCGCCCGACTCCGGATCGACAACGACGACGCGCCC
>CANGGC010000305.1 GCA_947453125.1 Planctomycetaceae bacterium
AGGGGAAAGAGACAAAGCCCCTCATCGTCGCTTCGATGTTCGGCAACACGACCCCGTGCGTCGAGCGGGCCCGGGGGCTCCTCGAAGCGGCTGGCCGCGACGTCGTCGTGTTCCACGCCACCGGCACGGGCGGGCGGACGATGGAGGCGCTGATCGCGAGCGGCCCCGTGGCGGGCGTCCTCGACGTGACGACGACGGAGTGGGCCGATGAACTCGTCGGCGGAATCCTCGGCGCCGGCCCGACGCGTCTCGATGCCGCGGCCCGGCGCGGGATTCCCGCCGTCGTCGCGCCAGGATGCCTCGACATGGTGAACTTCGGCGCTCCGGAAACGATTTCCCCAGCCTTTGCCGGCCGCCGCTTCCACCGCCACAACGCCCAGGTGACGCTCATGCGGACCACGCCGGAGGAGTGCCGCGATCTGGGGCGGATCCTCGCGCAGAAGGTCAACGCGTCGGTCGGTCCGGTGACGGTGGTCCTGCCGCTCGGCGGGATCAGCATGATCGCGGTGCCGGGCCAGCCGTTCTATGATCCGTCCGCCGACGACGCGCTCTTCTCGGCGATCCGCAAGTGGCTCAGCCCGGGGATTCCACTTGTCGAAGTCGACTGCGCGATCAACGATCCGCCGTTCGCGGAGGCGTGCGTCGAGCGGCTCCTGGCGGGCTGATGCCGCCGGCCCCAACCGAGGCCAGTTGCCAACGGAAGCGCCGCAATCTCCAATCGACATCGGGTAGATTAAAGGCTTGTCCGAGCGTTCCGGCAGCCTTTTTCCATGCGCAATCCCCTCGTTTTCCTCGCGGCCTTGCTGGCCTTGCCGTTCGTCGAACTGGCCTTGCTCCTGAAGCTCGGGGCGATCACCGATTGGAAGGTGCCGCTCCTCGCGGTGGTCGTCATGGCCGCAGTGGGGATCGTCCTCATCCGCTCGATCGGGTGGCTCACCTTCCGGCAGTTTCAGGAGGAGCTCAAGCACCGCCGCGTTCCGGGGAATGCGATCCTCGACACGCTGTGCCTGTTCCTTGCCGGCCTGCTGTTCCTCTTTCCAGGCATCCTGACAGACTTCTTCGGCCTGCTGCTCCTCATTCCCCCGACCCGGTTCCTCTTCAAGCGGACCATCGTCGGCTGGATCACGGCGGGAGTTCGCGACGGAAACGTGACGGTGCGCGTGACGGTGGACGGCGGGCCATTCACGGTCGTCGACGGCGAGGATGTGGCGGTGGCCCAGACGCGGCCGTCGCTGCCGGTGGAAAGGCCGCGACTGCCCGCCGCAGTTGAGCCACAGGAAAAGCCGCGTCCGGATACCCGTTGATTCGGGCGCCGGAACGGGATGACTTTCTCAAGCAGCCTGCTGGAATGCCAACGCTCGCCCGGTCACACCCCCTCCGGCCGCGGGTGTTTCCACGGGGCGCGGTAGTCGCGCGTCAGGTGGCCATTGGCCTCGTCGTCGCCGACGATGTTTCCCTCGCGATCGAGCGCGAGGCTCCGTCCCAGACGCATCGAGACGTTGGCAAGGATGCAAGCGGCGCTCGAGACATGCCCCTCGGCGATGTCGGCCACCGGCTTCCGCCCCGTCGCTCGGGCCTCGAGGAAGTCGAGCATGTGGCGACGCGTCGCCGGCGCGGCGAAGGGCTCCGTCTCCTGGTGCTCGACATCTTCCGGATACTTCTCGCGCTCGTCGAGAAAATCTCCGTGCTCGGCCGGGCCTCCATCCTTCGGCTTGAAATCCCACTTCGCCACGCTCAAGCGGAGCGTCCCTTGCGAGCCGTAGAGCGTCGCCCCCCACGGATACTCAGGATCGGGGTTTTCCCCCCAGTTGCGCTGCGTCCACACGACCTGGACGTCGCCATGATCAAAGAGCGCTGTCTGCGTGTCGTGAACCTTGACGAACGATTCCGCCGGGCGGACGAGGACTCCGCCGGTCGCCGAGATCCGCTGCGGCCAGCTGAGCCCGAGGAAGAAACGGACGAGGTCGTAGAAGTGAACGCACAGGTCGCCGGTCTGTCCATTGCTAAACTCGACACAGTCGCGCCATGACCGCGGATGGATCTGCGGGTGGTATTCAACGAGCGGTGCTGGGCCGCAGTACATCTCCCAATCGAGCGTTGCGGGGACCGGGGCTGCGGGTGGAAATGCGTCGCGTGATCCGTAGTAGCTGTGGATGTCGACCGCGGCGATTTTCCCGAGGCGGCCGGAGGCGATGAAGCGGTCGCGGGCCTCGAGGAGATGGGAAGTGCTGCGGCGCTGAAGGCCGACTTGGACGGTGCGGCCATGGAGCCGCGCCGCCGCCACCATCGCCCGCCCCTCGACGACATCAAAGCTGATCGGCTTTTGCACATAGACATCGGCCCCCGCCTCGCAGGCGGCGATCATCGGCAGGCAGTGCCAGTGGTCGGGCGTGCCCACGAGGACGATCTCCGGCTTGGTGTCGGCGAGGAGCTTGCGGTAGTCACCGAAGAGGGGCGGCGTGTTGCCGGAGGGCTGCCGCTTGGCGACGAGGGCCGCGGCCGCCTCACGCATCGTCGCATCGACGTCACAGAGTCCGACGACCTCCACCGGCGCTACCTGGATGAGATGGAAGAGGTCGGTCTTTCCATACCAGCCGCAACCGACGAGCCCCACGCGGAGCGGCTTGGAGGTCTCGGCGGCAGCGGCCGAGTCAGCCCGCAGGGCGCCGACCGCGGCCAGCCCGATCCCGGTGTGGAGGAAATCTCTGCGCTGCATGTGAGGCTCTCATCTGGAGGTCGGGGCGAGGGACGGGGGGCGACGCCCGGCAGGCGGCATCGTTGCCCCCGAGAAAGCCTAACGAGTCGCGGCGTCGGGTACACTGCCTCAGGCACTGCGGGGCCTGATGAATTGGTCCTGGTGTCGCACCTTTCCGAGGAGTCCTCCCTGTGGTCCATCTTTCGTGGTTCGGTGTCTGGAGCGTCTGTCTGGGCGTGGCGGTGGGCTTGGCGATGTCGGTCTCCCCACTGTCGGTCTCTCATGGCGCCGAGCCCTCCCAGGGCCCCCGGATCGTGTTCCTCGGCGACTCGATCACCGAGGCCGGCGCCGGCCCCCATGGCTACGTGACGCTCGCCCGGCAAGCGCTCGCCGCGGCGACCCCCGCCGCGCCCCCGGAAGTGATCGGCGCCGGGATCTCCGGCAACAGGGTGCCCGATCTCCTCGCCCGCCTCGACCGCGATGTCCTCGCCCGCAAGCCCGATGTCGTCGTCATTTACATCGGGATCAACGACGTCTGGCACAGCCAAAATGGCCGCGGCACGCCGAAGGGGGAGTTTGAGAAGGGGCTCCGGACGCTCGTTGACAAGATCCGCGGCATCGGGGCGAAGGCGGTGCTCTGCACGCCGACGGTGATCGGCGAGCAGAAGGCGGGCGCCAATCCGCTCGACAGCATGCTCGATGAATACGCTGACATCACCCGCGGCGTGGCTACCGACATGAAGGCCCCGCTCATCGATCTCCGTAAGGCCTGCGTTGCCCACCTCGCCGAACACAACAAGGCCGACGCCAAGGAAGGGATCCTCACGACCGACGGTGTCCACCTCACTCCGGCCGGCGACCAATTCCTGGCAGCGCGGATGGTGGATGGGCTCGCTGCGGCAGGCCTCGTGTCTGCCGGCACACCACAGGAGACTGCCAAAGTGCTCAGGCACGTTGTGATGTTCAAGTTCAAGGAGACGTCGACCGAGGCCGACGTGGAGCGGATCGTGAAGGCTTTTGGAGCGCTTCCGGAGCGGATCAAGGAGATCAAGGGCTTCGAGTGGGGCACCGACAATTCGCCGGAGGGCCTCCAGCAGGGGCTGACGCACTGCTTCTTTGTCACCTTCGCCTCGGAAGCCGATCGCGACGCCTATCTCCCCCACCCGGCCCACAAGGAGTTTGTCGATCTCGTCGGCCCCCATGTCGAGAAGGTGACCGTCATCGACTACTGGGCGAAGCCGTGACCTTTCGGGCCGAGTTTCTCAAAAACCTCCCGGTTGCCGACGTTCTCGCTGAGGTGGTGGCGGCATCACGGCCGCGCGCCGCGGGCCCGGCAGGGCAGGGGGGCGCGGTCGTCGTCACGGCCCCCCCCGGCTCTGGCAAGACGATGCTCGTGCCGGCTGCGGTGCTCGACGATCTCCCGGCGGGCTCGCGGCTGATCCTCATGCAGCCGCGTCGGCTCGCGGCCCGGTCGGTCGCCACGCAGATCGCCAAGCTCCGCGGCTGTGAACTCGGCGGCGAGGTCGGCTATCAGGTGCGCTTCGATTCGCGCGTCGGGCGTGACACCCGACTGATCGTCGAGACGACCGGGATCATGCTCCGGCGCCTCCTCCAAGACGTCACGCTCGAGGGAATAGACTGCGTCGTCCTCGATGAGTTTCACGAGCGATCGGTGGAGATGGATCTCGTTCTGGGGATGCTCCTCCGCGTCCGGGAGACGCTCCGCCCCGACCTCCGCATCGTCGTCATGAGCGCCACGCTCGACACCGGGCCGGTGGCGAAGATCCTCGCGCCTGGGGCTCCCGCCGGCTGCCCGGTGGTGTCGACGTCGGGTCGCCTCCATCCGGTGGAGGTGCGGTATGGCAAGCGCGGCGACCAGCGGGAGCTTGTCGATCAGGTGGCTGACGCGGTCGGACAGGCGCTGAAATACTCGACCGGCCATGTGCTCGTCTTCCTCCCTGGCGTCGGCGAGA
>CANGGC010000306.1 GCA_947453125.1 Planctomycetaceae bacterium
AACGCCATGGGAATCCTCATCATCACCCACCACGAACAACTCCTCGAGCACAACGTTCCCCATCGCACGCATGTCATGCTCGGTGGACGGATCGTCGAATCGGGGGGGGCCGAACTCGCCGCCGAACTCCACAAGCGGGGCTACGAGCGGATCCGCGCTGCCTATCCCGATGCGGCAGCCGCAGAGCGGGCGATGGAGGAGTCCACGCGAAATCAAGAGGCCGCCGGCGTCTGACGACGCCCCGTCCGCGGCCGGCCTCCCCTGCCGGTCGTTCAAACCAGCCCTAGTCCCTGCCCGCACTGAGGTCTTCCGCCATGGCCACCGACACCAAGGAATCGAGCACCCTCGCCCTCGGCGAGATCAACAAGTACGACTTCCGCACCGACTCGCCGGCGGTCTTCAAGAGCCGCCGGGGTCTCGACGCGAACATCGTCACCCAGATCTCGGAGATGAAGCGCGAGCCTGCCTGGATGCGCGATTTCCGCCTCAAGTCACTCGAGATCTTCAATGCCCGCCCGATGCCGCATTGGGGTGGGGACATCGGCATCGATTTCCAGGACATCTTCTATTACCTCAAGCCCACCGATCATCAGGGGAAGACCTGGGACGACGTGCCTGAGGAGATCAAGAAGACCTTCGACCGCCTGGGGATCCCCGAGGCAGAGCGGAAGTTTCTCTCCGGGGTGAAGGCGCAGTTCGAGAGCGAGGTGGTGTACGGATCGCTTCAGGAGGATCTGGCGAAGAAGGGGGTGATCTTCACCGACACCGACACCGCCATCCGTGAGCATTCTGACTTGCTCCGTGAGTACTTCGGAACGATCATCCCCCCGACCGACAACAAGTTCGCCGCGCTCAATTCGGCGGTCTGGTCGGGCGGTTCGTTCATCTACGTTCCCAAGGGGGTGTCGATCGAGTTTCCGCTCCAGGCGTACTTCCGCATCAATGCCGAGAGCATGGGGCAATTCGAACGGACGTTGATCATCGTTGACGAGGGGGCCCAGGTGCACTACGTCGAGGGCTGCACCGCCCCGATGTATTCCACCGAGAGCCTCCATTCGGCGGTCGTCGAGGTGGTGGTGAAGAAGCACGGCCGTTGCCGCTACACGACGATCCAAAATTGGGCCAACAACATCTACAACCTCGTCACCAAGCGGGCTGTCTGCCGCGAGGCGGCGACGATGGAGTGGATCGACGGCAACCTCGGCAGCCACCTGACGATGAAGTATCCGGCGGTGTGGATGACGGAACCGGGGGCTCACGGCGAGATCCTCTCCATCGCCTTCGCCTCCGCCGGCCAGCATCAGGATGCCGGGGCCAAGCTCGTTCATGCTGCCCCGTACACCAGCGGCCGCATCGTCTCCAAGAGCATCTCAAAGAATGGCGGCCGGGCGAGCTACCGGGGGCTTGTGAAGGTCGAGCCGGGGGCGCGGAAGAGCAAGTCGAGCGTTGTCTGCGACGCGCTGATTCTCGACGACCGCAGCCGTAGCGACACCTACCCCTACATCGAGGTCGAGGAGCAGGATGTCTCGATCGGTCACGAGGCGAGTGTCTCGAAGATCGGTGAGGAACAGCTCTTCTACCTCACCAGCCGCGGCCTCACCGAAGCCGAGGCGAGCACGATGATCGTCGGTGGCTTCATCGAACCGCTGGTCAAGGAACTCCCGATGGAGTACGCGGTGGAGATGAACCGGCTCATCGAACTGCAGATGGAAGGATCGGTCGGGTGAACCCCGGTCGATGAGCGACGAACACACCATGACGACTGCCGCCCCGAAGTCCCCCGCCCAGATCCCCGCACCAACGGGATTCGATCATCCCCTCCTCGACAGGCTGCTGGCCGGATCCTCACTTCCCGACTGGGCTGTGAAGCTCCGCCGCGACGCCGTCGATCGGCTCGACACGCTCTCCCTCCCCGGCCGGGGCGAGGAGAATTGGATGCGGACCGATCTGCGGATGTTCCAGCCGCGCGCCTGGGTCAGTGCCGCGGAGCGGCCTGCGACCTCGGGGGAAGCGATCCCCGCAGGCCTTCTGGAATCCGCCACGCAGGGGGCGGCCGCCGTGGCCGGTACGGTCGCCTTTGGCGGGCGGATCGCCTCTCTTGATGGGCATGTCGTCCGCGATGAACTCGATCCGGCCCTCGCGGGTCAAGGGATCGTGTTCGGTGCACCGGAGCGGATCCTGGCCGAGCATGGGGAGCGGTTCCGTAGCCGGTGGTTCTCCGCGGTCGATGGCGGTGCCGACTGGTTCGCCGCGATGCATGCTGCCTTCCATCGTGCCGGGGCCGTGCTTTGGGTTCCGGCTGGGGTGAAACTGACCGCGCCGCTCCATGTTCTCTCTGCCATCACCCCCGGTGGCCTCGACACGAGCCATGTTCTCGTGGTGCTCGATGAGGGGGCGGAGGCGACCGTCCTCACCGAGACGGTGGGCGGGGGCGAGTCGGGCAGCGACGGGGGCTTCCATTGCGGAGCCACCGAAATCGTCGTCGGCCGAAAGGCATCGTTGCGGATGGTGAACCTTCAAAACTGGAGCCGGGGGGTGTGGCACTTCGCCCGTCAGCGGGCAGCCGTCGAAGCGGGCGGTCGTCTCCAGTGGACGCTCGCCGCCCTCGGCAGCCGGCTTTCGCAGGTGCAGCAGGATGTGGCGCTCGTCGGCCGTGGGGCTGATGCCCAGGTCAACGGCGTGATGTTCACCGAAGCACGACAGCAACTGGTCTACAACACGCTCCAGCACCACATGGCCCCGGGATGCCACAGCGATCTCCTCTACAAGGGGGCGCTTCAGGACCGCTCGCGGTTGGTGTGGCGCGGAATGATCAAGGTCGACAAGGCTGCGCAGAAGACCGACGGCTATCAGCGGAACGACACCCTCATGCTCTCGCGCGAGGCGAGGTCGGACTCGATCCCGGGCCTCGAGATCGAGGCCGATGATGTCCGCTGCACCCACGGCGCGACCAGTGGCCGAGTGGATGAGGAGCAGATCTTTTACGCCCGAGCTAGGGGGCTGACGGCAGACGAGGCCGCCAGGCTCGTTGTCGCCGGTTTCTTCCAGCAGGTCTTCGACCGGATCACCATTCCCCCGGTGCGCGAGGCGCTGTCGGCGGCGATCGGTGGGCGGATCCGACGGGTCTCCTGACGATGCTGGCCGCCGTCGGCGCGGTGGCGGGCGGAAACGCCGGGGCTGTCGGCGGAGGAACTCAATCGCCGGCTGTGGTGGCGTGGCTGGAATCCGATTCCGGGAGGACGAGCGATGGGTGATTTCGTGCGGGTGGCCACGGTGGGTGATCTTCCCGATCCGGGGGCGACCGTGGTCGAGGTCGATGGCGACTTGATCGCCCTGTTCCACGTCGATGGGGCGTACCACGCCCTCGACGACGTCTGCACCCATGACGGCGGGCCCCTGGCTTCGGGTGAACTCACCGGCCACAAGGTCGCTTGTCCACGCCATGGTGCGAAGTTCGACATTCGTACCGGTGCGGCGCTCTCCATGCCGGCAGTCCGGGCCACTCGGGCTCACGATGTGAAAGTCGAAGACGGCGGAGTTTGGGTGCGGCTGCGGAGCGGCCACGGCGTCGACGGCCCGGTCGCCCAGTCCCCTGTCGCGAAGCCGGCGATGGGACTGCCGATCGCCCCGCCCCCCGCCGCCGTCCCGGCGTCGCCTGGGGTGGGCGCCGTCCCGGCGTCGACAGCGGTGGACGCCACGGCCCCGTCTGCCACGGCTGCCGGAGCCCTCTGCGAGGACAGCGTTCGAGAACTGCTCAAGCAGGTCAAGGATCCGGAGTTGTTCGTCAACATCGTCGATCTGGGGCTGATCTATGGCGTCACCATCACCCCTTCGACCGAGACGCCCGGCAAGCAGCAGGTGTCGGTCGACATGACGATGACGAGCCCGGCCTGCCCGGCCGGTCCGCAACTCATCGGGGATACGAAGCGGACGGTCGCGGCCCACCCGGATGTGGCGGGCGTGGAGGTGCGGATCGTCATGGAACCCCCCTGGACCCCCGACCGCATGACCGATGACGCCCGTGATCAACTCGGCATCTTCTAGAGGACGACTTCCCCGTGAGGGTCGTGCTCCACGAGTGGTGTTGTTCCGGTGGGCTGCGGATGCCGGACGCGGCCGCCCTCTTTGGGGAGATCGGGGGCGTGCCGGCTGGCCTCGCCGTCGAGGGGCGGGCGATGCTCGGGGCGCTTCTCCGCGATGGGCTTCAGGCTAAAGACCTCGAACTCACGCTGCTCCTCGATGGCGCAGCGGACGCACCGCTCAGTTCGGGAATCGGCCACGGTCGGGTGACGGTGATCCGCGTGCCGGACGGAGAGGAGCGCAGCTGTCTGGCGGAGGCGGCGGCCGGGGCCGATTGGACGGTGGTCGTGGCGCCGGAGACCAACGGCATCCTCGCCGACCGCGTAGCCGTGGCCCGTGCGGCGGGAGGGCGTGTGGCCGCAGCTGACGGCCCGTTCATCACCCTCGCCTCCGACAAACAGGCCACCGTCCTCGCCCTGGCAACGGCCGGCGTGGCTGTCCCGGCCGGGTTTCTCCTGCCGGCCGGTGGACGGCTCCCCGATGCCTTCCGACGGCCGGCCGTGGCCAAGGCCCTCGATCGGTGTGGCGGTGATGGTCTTGTCGTCGTGCCGCGGGGGGCTGACCTCCCCCC
>CANGGC010000307.1 GCA_947453125.1 Planctomycetaceae bacterium
GCTGATGCGGTTGCCCGACCACTCCATCGTCAGGTCTTTCCCGCCGTCAATTTCTTCGCCCACTGCGAGCCCGGATAGCTCGATTCGAGTGTCGCCCGGGCCTCCCGGGACCGCTCCGGATTCGCCCCCTTCTCCCACAGATCGACGAGGTTGTAGAGGGCCTCGGCGTGGGTTTCGGGGACTTTGTTGTAGACGAGATCGACGGTGAGGAACGCGATCAGGGCATCCTGCTCCTTCCCCGCCACGGCCCGGTAGGCCTGGCCGAGGGCATTGTAGGCCCGACCGAGCACCTCCCCGTCCTCTGGGTCAGCCTGCTGGATCACCGTCTGAACGAGCCCGACGGCCTCCTCGGGCTTGCCGAGATGGGCGAGGCAACGGGCCCGGCCCAATTCCGCGGCACGCTTCTGGGTGGCGCTGGCCTCGTCGCTTGAGTCGATCTGCACCGCGGCATCGAACTCCCGCAGCGCCTCGGCGTGTTTCCCCTGGTCGAGGAGCATCGCCGCCCGGGCCGAAGCCGCCCGCACCTTGAACGACGGCGGCCCCTTCGCGAGTTGCCCGTAGGCGGCCAGCGCGTTGTCGACGCGGCCGGCCCGCGCCAGGAGATCGCCGAAGAGTTCCTGCATGTCGTAGGCGTGGTGGCTGTCCGGATGCTTCGCCACGAAATCAGCCACGAGCTTCCCCGCCTCGCGGGGATCGCCACCGGCAGCCAGCGCCACGCGGGCCGTCGCGGCCGCCCGGACGTAGTCGACCTCGTCGAGGAGGATCTGCTCGGCCCCGTCGAGGTCGGTCGGCTCGATCTTGGCCAGCTCCTCCAAGCTGTCGGCGGCGCGACCACGGAGCAGCATCGAACGGGCCGACTTGAGCTCTGCAGGCTCGCCCCCGAACTGAACTTCGCGGATCTGATCGATGGCGATCTTCTTGATCTCCCCCGTCCGATCCTCGAGCTGAACCTCATTCGCATCCGTCGCCGAGACGCGACCGGAAACCGTGCCGGCGCTGGTCACCACCCGGTCGGCCGTCTGCGCGAAGGCCCCGCGCCCGACGAGGAGGGTAAGGAGGAGGGCGGGGAAAAACCGGCGGGCATGGATCGCTCCGCAGCGGATGGAGTTCGGCATGGCTGTGGCATTCCTGGGCGAGCGGACGAGCGTCATGAGGCGGCGACGGGGGTTTCGTCGAGTTCGGCAAGCCCACGGGGGCTGGCCTCGCCGCGTTCCTTCTGGATCTGTTTCAGGAGGGCATCGAACTGGGCACGGAAAGCGTCGCCACCGAGATCGGGGTAGAGCCGGTAGGTGACGGCGACGTCATTGAATGCCATCTGGAGGAGCTTGGCCCGATCCTGGCCGGGCTTGGCGAGGAGGGCGAGGCGACAACGGACGACATTGAGACGGGCCGAGAAGAACTTCGCCCGTGCGTCAATCGCCTTCGGGTCGGCAGCCTGGCGGGCGAGCCGGTTGGCGATTCCCCCCCATCCCCAAGCCACGCCCCCTTGGCTCTTCCTGCCGGCGATCGCCTCGCGGAGAAACCGGGCGGAGGCGGCACCGTCGGTGGCCTTTTCACCGGCTGCCTGGAGGAGCTCTGCGGCCTGGATCTGCGCGTCGAGGGAGTTTTGCCGCTTGGCGTCGGAGAGGATCCAATCGACATGCCCGAGAGCCTCGTCCCAGCGTCCCAACTCCCGGTAGACGCTCGCCAACTTGAGGCGGATCGAGGGAACAAAGCGGGCGATCTCGTCGGCGCCGTCGGCCAGCCCGGCGCTGGCGCCCGAGCGTTTGAGGAGGCCTTCGTAGACCTCCGCGGCCCGCGCGAGATAGCCAGAAGCCTTGGCCCTCGGCACGACCGTGGCCGAACCGCTCCCGGAGCCGAGCGAGAGGTACGTCGTCGCCACCCACATCTGGGACGCCACCTTGGCATCCCGCTTCGCCACACCTTCGAGGAATTTTTCGAAGCCGGCGAGGATCCCGAGTGCCGTTCCCTCCGACTCCACCAGCCCATCCCCTGGCGTGGCCCCTGGCGTGGCCCCTGGCGTGGCCCCCTGTTTGGCCGCCAAGGCCTCGAGTTGCCCCTGGAGATCGCGCCCCATCGAGAGATACATGTTCGTGAGTTTGGCCGTCGCCTCCGGGCCTGTGCCCGCCACCGCCTCGAGCTTGTCGAAGGCCTGCTGGGCCTTGTCGAGCTGCTGCGATTGGATGAAAAACCGCAGGGCGACCGTGGCGGCATTTTCGGCAAGCGGCCCCGATCCATACGCCGCATCCCCGGAGGAGAGAACCGTCCAGCCACCCCAGGAGGGGTGTTCGAGGAGCTTCGCCGCCAGGGCCTGATCCCCCTCCTCGATCGCGATCTGGCAGCGGGCTAGCCCCCCCGCCACGGCCACCGGACTCGCCGCACCGCCGGCGGGCATGGCCGCCAGGCCAGCGTCGAGCGCCTCGACCGCCCGGCTCCTCCATACCGCAAGGATCTCAGGCGCGGGACGGACGTCCTCGGGGAGACGCCGGCGTTCGATGATCTCGCGCCACAGGGCCCCCCCGGCGCGGAGGAGCACCTCGGCCCCCTTGGCAGAATCGCGGGGGACATCTGCGATGAGCTTCACAAGGCGCTCGGCGTCGTGGGATTCGGCAGCCGAGGCGACAACGATCTGCGCTGCCTCTACACCTTCCGGTTCCTTCGGCCAGGTTCGCATGATCAGCGCCGCGACATCCGCACACCGCACCTTGGCGGCGGCATGCCAGGCCGCCGGTCCATCCCTGCCGAGTTGCTGCCAAGCCGCCATCGCGATCTTGGCCGACTGCCGCGCCCCCTTCGCGTTGGGATAGCGCTCGGCCAGAAGCGTCCCCAAGGCGGCGGCATCGTGGAGGCGGCGGGCATCGTAGAGGAGGTAGGTGAGCAGGGAACGGGCCCGGTTGAGGTCATCGGCAGGAACGCCATCCCCCCGGGCCAAGCCCCGCCGCAGGGCTTCAATGGCCCGCATCCGCTCGACGCCCGCTGCCTCCACGGCCGCCGCAGCCTCCTCCGCCTTCCCGGCCGCGGTTGCCCCCTTCGCCTCAGCCTGCTTCTCCTGCATCGCCGTCACGGACCCCGCCGCGACGTCGAACGCCGCCGCAAACGATGCGGCTGGGTCGTCGTCGTCGTCGGGAGCGGCCCGGCCGAGCTTCTCGAGCAGGGCCCGCGACTCGCGGGCGAAATCTTTGTTGTGGCGGGCGACGTCGGTGGCGAGCTTCTTGGCATCCCGGAGCATGCCCGGCTTTTTCCCCTTCTGATCGGCAGGGAGGACCTCCGCCTTTTCCGAGAGCAGCTGCGCCGAGCGGTATTTCATCCCCAGCCATTCGGCATCGAGCCGGTCGGCCGGCACGTTCAAAAGCGACAGCTTCTGGAGCCGATCGTCGAACTGGTCGTAGAGCTTCTGCTCCAGCCAGCACTCGAGCGAAGCATTGATCGACTTGGCGCGGAGCGCCGGCACGAATCCCGATTCCCCGTCGAGGCTGCGAATGCTCGAGAGGGTGAGCAGAGCGGTGTCGAGAAGCTTGCGCCGTTCCTCCGGCACCGTCTCGGACTGCGCCAGGACGAGGTAGTTCCGCCCCTCGTAGTACCGGGCATAGAGCCCGGCCCCCCACTTGGGATACTTCTCGAACAGCTTCCGGTAACGCTCGGCCGATCCCCTCACGACGGCCTTCCACTCGGCCGAGCCGGGCGCGAGCGCCTTCGACTTCTCGAAGTAGGCATTCCCGACCAGGAGCCGTGTCTGGAGGAGTTCACCGCGCAGCTCGTCCTGACGGTCCTCGAGTTTCTCCATCAATTTCACGTCGGTCGCCGGCTTCTTGGGCGTCCGCCGGGCCTTCTTTCCGCCCGTCGGTTCGTCCCCCTCCTTCTCCTTACCGGCGTTCTTGAGCTGGGCGAGTCGGGTATCGACATCACGGAGGCTCGCGAGGACCGCATCCTCGGCATTCGTCGGCGGCGGAACTTCCGCCCCCGGATCGCGGGGCGGTGACTCGAGGGCGGCAATCGCGGCATCGAAAAGCGGAATGGCTTCCGCCATGAGCTTCGGGCCGTCCTCGCCGGGGCGCTTGGCCTGCAAGAGCTTGATCCGCCCGCGCTCGACGAGGAGGTTCCCCTTCTGCGTGTACGCGGCGATCGCCTCGTCGCCGGTCGGCGCTGCCGCCAGGCAACGATCGACCTCCTGTGCCGCCTGTTCGAGCATCGCGGCCCGCCGCGCCCCCGGCGGCTCGCGACGCGCAAGCCCTGTCAGCGCATCGGCGCGACGGAGCGGAAGACTCTGCCGCAGTTCGGCGGAGGCCCCGGGGTCGTTGGCCACCCGATCGAGCACGGCCAGAACGACATCGTGCATCCGCTTCTCGGTGAGAGCGTCGAGGAGGCGGCGCGTGGCGATCTCGGCGTTGCCGGGGCCTGCCCCTCCGCCTCCGTCACGCTGCAGAAGCGCCGCAACGAGCACACCCCCGCGGTCGACGATCAGCACCGGCAGCGCCGCCAGGATGCCGCCAAGCAGGAGGATCGACCCGATCCCGTGACGGGCGCCGCGGCCACCGTGGAAACGCACCATGATCCAGCCCCCGGAATCTTCGCACCACGACCATCGAGGGTCTCGCGTTGCGCCCGTCAAATGCGGCCGTCGCGTCAGGAAGGGACGACCGGCCCGA
>CANGGC010000308.1 GCA_947453125.1 Planctomycetaceae bacterium
CCGGTCCCCTGGAAGCCATCCATGATGGCGCCGGAGATCGGATTGCCGAGGATGTTCGAGATCGGGATCGCGAGCATGAAGCCAGCCACGACACGGGCCCGCTTCGCCGCCGGAAACCAGGCGGTGAGGTAGTAGATGATCCCGGGGAAGAAGCCCGCCTCTGCGACGCCGAGGAGGATCCGGGCGCCGTAGTAGCTCCCTGGCCCGGTGACGAAGGCCGTGAGCATCGACACGAACCCCCAGGTCACCATGATCCGGGCAATCCAGGTCCGGGCCCCGAAGCGACGCAGCAACAGATTGCTCGGCACCTCGAAGAGGAGGTAACCGACATAGAAGAGGCCGTAGCCGAGATCGATGACGGCATTGGAGAGCGAGAGGTCTCCGGTCATCTTCAGCCGCGCGAAGCCGACGTTCGAGCGGTCGATGATGTTGAAGACATAGAGGAGCGCGAGGAACGGCACGAGCCGCCATGCCACCTTGGCAAGCGTCCGTCTCCCAATCGCTGATTCGTCGTCCGTCGCGTCCATTCCGCCTCCTCCAATCGTTCCCGATCCAGCCGCCGCTCCCCGTGCCATCCGCTCACACGCCCGTGAGCCGCTCCGCCTGCTCCTCGGCAACGGGATTGGTGAGCGTGCCGATCCCCTCGATCTCGATCGACACCGAGTCGCCGGCGCGGAGGAACACCGGCGGGGTGTGGGCGAAGCCGACGCCGTGGGGCGTGCCGGTGAGGATCACCGTGCCTGGACGAAGGACCGACGAGGCGGAAAGAAACTCGATCAGCGTCGGCACGTCGAAGATCATGTCGTCGGTGCTCCAGTCCTGCATCACCCGGCCATTGAGGACGGTGCGGATCTTGAGGGCATTGGGATTGGCGATCTCGTCGCGCGTCACGAGCACCGGCCCGAGCGGGCAAAAGGTGGCGAACGTCTTCCCGCGGCACCACTGCCCTCCCCCGCCCTGCCGCTGCCAGTCGCGGGCACTGACGTCGTTGGCGCACGTGTAACCGAGGACATGCTCGAGGGCGTGTTCCCGCTTGACGTTGTGGCACGTCTTCCCGATCACGACGGCCAGCTCGCATTCGTAGTCGACCTCCCGGCTGTCGAGTCGGCGCGGCAGGACGATCGGGTCGCCGGGATTCTGCACGGTGCCTGAGTTCTTCATGAACAGCACCGGATGGGAGGGAATCGCCTGCTTCCCCTCCTCGGCATGGCGGCGGTAATTGAGGCCGATGCAAAGGATGTCGCGCGGCTCGACGGGGGCCAGCCGCTTCTCCATGCGGACCACTTCTCCGGTGTCGACGAGGTCGCCGAACAGATCCCCCTCGAGGAGCGTCACGCGGCCGTCGCCATGTTCGTTGCCGAGGTGCTCGTGGCCTTTGGTCGCAAAACGGACGATCCGCATCGGGGCTTCTCCGGAGGTGGGTCAGGGGTGTGAGGAACCGTGTCAGTCGTGAAGGTTTTCAATCGCCGGGAATCAGTCACCGATCAGGGCAATCGCCCGGCCGTAGCCGCCGCGGGTGCCGGCGATCTTCACCGGGGCGAAGAGGAAGAAGGCGTCTTTGTCGGCGATCGCGTCGACGTTCGTGAGATACTCGATGACGGCGATCTCCGCCGTGGCTGCCGCCCAGTCGATGGAGTGCGACTCGGCAGCATCGACGCCGCCGAGCGTCGGCCCATCGGTGCCGAGGCAGCGGATCCCGCGCTTCGCGAGCCAGAGGATCGCCTCCGGCGTCGGCTGCGGCCAGCCCTCGGCCTCGCCGGCAAGCGGCGCCACGAACATCGCGTCTTTTTCCGGCGTTGCCGGGAGCGGCCGGAAGCGGTCGTCGGAATAGCCCGACCAGAAGACCACCACCTCGCCGGGGAGGAAGGGCCTCGTCGCCTCGTGCTCCTCGAGAAACGCCCGGTTGATCACCGGCCCAGCTGGCTTGTCGGCGTCGAAGCCCCCTGCGTTGCGCATTCCGCGGACATCGACGACATGCGCCGGCCCCATCAGCTGCGAAAGCTCCGCTGACTCCGTCCGCACCGTCGCCGCAGGAAGTGCGCCGTAGTGGGCCTCGTGGGCTGCGATCCGTGCAAGGATCGCCGGCTCGGCCGCTTCGAGCTCGGCCCGATTCGCGGGCAAGGAAAACGAGGGGAGGACGAGATGCGTCCCGGCCATGCTGTCGAAGAGGTGGGTGAGCGCGAAGAACGGGCCGCGGGCGGCGCCGAACTTGTTGAGCACTTTGCTCACGTACCGCCCCCCTTCCTCCCCCGGCCCGCGCCCCGGCCAGACCACCGGGAAATCCTCGTCGAGCGTTACGGAGAGATCGACCACCCGCCGGGCCCGCGTCCGGGCAATCAACTCGGCGGCGAGCTTCGGCTCGGTGATCGCGATGCAACGGCACTCCCCCCCTGAGCCGCCGGCATGCTTGGCGGGCAAGAGAGCAAAGAATGCCCCGGTCGTCGGCAGGCTCCCCAAGTTCGTGGCGCACTCCACCCACACCATCCCCCGCTTGCCGCCGGCCTGGTGGGTCGCCACGGCGAGGTTCGGCAGCGGCCCCATGCTCGCGCCGTCGAGGCCGAGCGTCATCACGCCCCGGTCGGCGAGGTAGTCCATCGTGGCAGCCGTCGGCGCGGGCCAGCCCGGCGCCTCTTTTCTCAGGGCCGCCGCCACGAACCGCTCTCCTTCTGGAAAAGGCTTGTAGAAGTCGTCGGTGTAGTCGCTCCGGAAAAGAACGACGTCGCCGGGGCCGAGCCGGCGGTGGGTCATCTCCCACTCGCGCACCACGTCCGGGCCGACCAGCACGCTCGATCCCTTCTCGGCACTGTCGCGCCCCTCGCGGACGTCGATCACGCAGGCCTCGCCGCAAAACTGCCAAACCGGTACTTTTTCACCCGTGACCAGCCCCATCGGCCCGGCGCCGGGGAGACCAGAGTCGGGGGGCGGAACGAAGTGCGCGGGGGCATCCCACTGCGTGCCGGTGTGCTCGTCGATGACGAGCATGTCACGGTGGCGGCCGCTGCGGCCAAACGTCGCGGTGGGGATCACCGCCATCGGCGTCATCCCCGCCGGCCAGACACAGGGAAGATCGGGGGCGATGGTGAGCGTCAGGTCGCGGACCTGGTCGCGTGGCACGGCGACCGAACTCCCGAGCACGAGCGGCGGCGGCGCCCGGTCATCCTCATCGGCGGCCCGCAGACCGATGCCACCGAGCAGCCCGGAGATTGTCAGCAGCGGCACGCCCCACAAACGCATACGAAAAACCATGCAACACCCCCCGGATTCCCCCACAACCACTTCACCACGGCGAACTCTTCACCAAGCCAAACCAAGATCGACGATCTCGCTCGCCTCCGCAAGCTTCGCCCGCACATCGGCGGGAAGCGCGATGCCTGAGGCGAGGCTGTGGCGATACGTTTCCCACTCGAGGTCGCCGGGGAGGCGGACCCGATCGCTTCCCTCGGCCGGTGCCGCCCCACGGACCTCGGCCGCGAACCGGGCAAGTGAGGTGGCATAGGCGTCGGGATCGGCGATCGCGGCGACGTCGAAGACGATGAATCCGGCGTTGTGGAACGTCGAATCGCCGGGGGGATCGAAGAGCCAGCTTCCCACCTGCGTCGTCACCGCACCGCCGGCAAGAATCCCGGAGAGCCATTCGGCAAGGACGCCGATCCCGTAGCCCTTGTGGCCTGCCATTGGCGCCAGGCTCGCGTGCCGGGGATACAAGGATCCGTCGGCGGTGGGCAGGCCGCGCTCGTCGATCAGCCAGGTGGAGGGAATCGGCTCGCCACGGGCCACGGCCGCATACACCTTCCCGCCAGCGACGGCCGCGGTGGCGATGTCGAGGAAGATCGGATTCCCCCCCGGCACCGGCGCAGCCCAGGCGAGCGGATTGCTTCCCAGCACCGCCCCGCGCGATCCGGCGGCGGCGACACTCGGCCTGTCGTTGCCGACAACGAGCGCGAAGAAGCCCTCCTGCGCGGCGCGGACGGCCTGGGCGCCGGCGGCACCGATGTGGCCGGTGTTCCGCAAGCCCACATAGGCGACGCCGACGTTCCGCGCCTTTTCAATCGCCACATCGACCGCATAGCGGCAGCCGATCTGGCCGAGGGAAGCGTCGCCATCAATGACAGCAAACCCTGGCCCCTGGCGGACGACCCGCGGCCGGGCGTCGGGCTTCGAGCCCCGCGCCACGAGCTTCCTCAGATAGCCGGGGAGGAGCTTCGTGCCGTGCGTGTACACCCCCATCGAGTCGGAGAGAACGAGCGGCTCGGCGGCATGGCTGGCATCGGTCGCCGAAAGACCGGCGCGGACGAAGGCCTGCTCGACCCACGCCGAGAGCATCACGACGGGGATGGGGCTTGGGCGCTCGCTCGACATCGACCTTTTCCCGCGTGGGAATCCTCCGGGGATCGAGGGCCGTCAGCCCCGCTTGGCTGAGCCCACGCCGTTGACGACGCTCGGCAGCGTCTCGCCACGGATCGCCATCACGGCAAGTTCCGCAGCGCCACTCCGGAGCCGCTTCACCGCCGCCGGGCTGACACTCGCGATGTGCGGCGCGAGGATGACGTTTGCGCGGCCGAGAATTCTGTGGCCAGCAGGAATCGGCTCCGGGGCGAAGACATCGAGCGCGGCGCCTGCGAC
>CANGGC010000309.1 GCA_947453125.1 Planctomycetaceae bacterium
GCCGGCCTCGAGGCGATGCCGGCCAGCGCTGGCAAAGCCGACTCGCAGCAACCGCCCTTCGCTGTCGGCCGTCGGAGCAACCTGCTCACCATCGACACGCGGCCCCGCTGGATCCCAACTCGCCTCCCCCTCCTGCCGCATCGTGATCAGGGCGCCGGCGTCGGCATCGAGATCGACCGACAGCGTCCAAGCCCCCTCCGCCCCCGGCAAGGCCCGCAGCCGGACGGCGTGGATCCGCACCCCATCAGCGGCCCTCCGGCCGAGAGCGGCCGAGAGGACGCGATAGAGCGGCTCGGGGACGAGCGCCGTCTCGGGGCGCTCCTCACCGCCGTCACCCGCCCCGTCCTCGCCACGGAGGCCGGGCACGATGAACACCGGGAGTGATTCCAAGGCTTCGGCCTGCTCGGGAACCGTGGGTGCCGACGGGACGACCGGAGGGGGCTGCTGCGCCGCGGCGGAGGCCGGCCCGAGAATGATCATCGCCACGATGATTGGGATGGCTTGGAGCGTGGTCCGCCACCGCGCCGCAGCCCAGCGGAGGAGCGCCGCCACCGCCAACCCCCACAGGCCGGCTCGGGCCAGGCCGTCGAGCGGCAACGGCACCCACAGCGCCCCGACGGCGAGGGCAACCGCGACCAGCAACCGCGTCACCCGACTGGCGGTGAGGAATCCGAGGGTCGCGAAGGCGAGGCAGACCAGGAGCACGCCCCCCCACAGCCAGCGGGAGTGGACCAAACACACGCTCATCGCCTGCCCGCGACCGGCACGCTGCACGAGGATCCTTTCCCGGAATCCGGCGTCGATCGTCCCCTGCCGCGACCGGGGGAGAGCGACTGCGGGGGCGCCTGCCGATCGTCCCCGCACCGTGACGGGAAGGAGGCGTTCGAGCCAGCCGGTGCGCGCGGCACCGACCTCGCGGAATCCGGCCGGCAGGGTGGCGATGTCGACGCCATCGGGTAGGAGCACCTGCCAGGTTCGTTCCAGCACCGGCACGTCGATTCCGGCGCTGGCCAGCGCCACGTCCCAGGCCATCGGCGTGGCCGCGGCGGAGATCTCGGAGCGGACCACGAGCCTGATGAACCGCCGGTCGGCCGGGAGATCGACGAGCCACGCTCCAGTCATGACGTCGGGCACCACCGTCGCTGGCACGCCGTCGATGACCACTCCGCGGGCCAGCGCCGCCACCGGCGGCATGACGGCGACCGACGTCCGGCCATGATTCTCGATGTCGAAGCGGGTCTCGTACTCCGTCACGCCGGTTGGATGGCACCAGCAGGTCGTCTCCTCGTTCCAGACCCAGGCGCGGGCCTCGTCATCACGGTCGCGTCCCCCGGGCACGATCTCGGCTGCCGGCGCCACCGCCGGCGTCAGATCGGTGGGAGGGGTGAAGGCAAACTCGGCGAGCGTCCCCTTCGGCGCGTCGTCGTCCCCCGACCGCCCCGCCGGGGGCATCTCCTCGAGACGGCGGTTGACGATCTGCGGCCGACGCCGGCCGGCGTTGACGATCACCACTCCCCCCTGCTGCGGATCGCTGCCATCGACCCAAGCCAACGGAACTGCGACCGGCCCGCCGAACGGGATGGCACGGGTAGCGCGGATCCGCACCTCGCCGCGTGCTGGGGGCTGCAATTCGACGAGCCACGACTCCCCCCCGCCGCCGCCGGCATCTTCCCGACGATCGATCCGCCGCACCGTCAGCGTCCCGCCGCCGGATGGCAGCAACGACCATTCAAGGAGATCTTCGGTCGGCTCCGAGAAATGAACGACGACGGCATCGAGCGCCGATGCCCCCGGCCGGCAGGAGAACGTGAACGACTCCGTGATCCGGTCGTCGACGACGGTGAGCCGGATGTGAGTATCGGCCTCGACCGGGGGGCGACGTTCGAGGAGGCTGGCGGGCGCCGCCATGGCCGCCTCGTCGACCGGGATCCAGGCGCGAATGGCGGTCTTCGCCGTGAGGGCGGCGAGGCGCTCCGGAGGCGACGATGGCGGGAGCTGCGGCGGGTCGAGTTCGATCGTCGTCTCCGGTGGCGAGGTGAGGGCGAGCACGGCCAGCCCGGCTGTCTCGCCGTCGAGTCGCACCATGTCCATCTCGGCGCCTGTGAAGGGCTCCTCGGTGGTGATGCCGGCCCGGTGCCCCGCGATCGAGAGTGTGAACCCGCGCTGCGGGGTCGCAGCCGTGGGGAAGCCGATCTGCAACCGATCGCCGCGGTCGTCGCGCACCACCCGCCAGTCGAGCGATGCGATCATGGCGGCCCGATCGCCACCGCCGCGCCGCTCGACCCCCTCGACCGAATCGATGAACCACCCCGGCGCGATCCGACCGGTGACCTCGAAGGCCTCGCCACTGCGGACGCGGAGATCACACGCCGTGCGCCCCGTGACGACAGTGGGGACGACGTCGACGGTGGTCACCCGCGCCACGTCGAGATCCACTCCTCGCGGTGCCACGCCGACGCGCACCCGGGCCTGGGGCGACTGCGCCTCGAGCGAAAGAAGCGCATCCATCCCCTCCGGCCGCCTGCTCCCGCGAATCGGCCAGCCAGAAGTCTTCTCGTCCGCGACGGGGAGGCAATGCTCGGAGCCGATGTCGACCAGCGCCAGCCCCGGGTCGCATTCGACCCGCACGCCCCCCCCGGCCCACTCCGAGGGAACCGGCCACAGCAAGGGCAACCACCCGGCGCTTGGATCCTCGGGCCCGTCCGCTTCCGCGCCGTGGGCGGGGAGCGGGGCGACGGCGCTGATCGTCAGTGGCGCCATCGTGCCGAGGCTCGCGGTCGGCAGCCGCACGAGCGTCGCCTCCCCCGTCCGCCCCCACTCGACCTCGGCGGGGAGGGCCCCACGATTCGGCAGCTCGACCGTCGCCGACACCGGGATGAGCCGCGGATCGGCGTCGAGCGTCAGCAGCGCCGTCCGCCACGGCGCGGTGGGGAGGATGACGGCAGTCAGCCGCGCCTCCCCCCGCCCGCCCACGACCGCCTGCCAGCAGCCGAACTGTCGGGGCGACTCCTTCGCCGGCACGGCGGTGAATTGGAGGGCCTCGATCGGCCCGACGTCGATCCGCCAGACGCCATCCGCGCCCGGCGCCGCAGCGGGCATCGCCACCGCCGGCCGGGCCCAGGCCTCCCCCTCGATCAACGGAACCGTTCCCGGCGGGGTCTTCAGTTCGATCCGCGTCCGGAGGGCCGGGAGCAAGGGGAGCACGATCGGGCCGCCGTCCTCGGCCGGAGGCAATTCCCACTGGAAGCGGTAGCGGCCGCCGCGGGACGCGAGGAAGCCCAGCGCCGTCGCCCCCCCGTGGATCGCCACTTCGGTGCTCGTGCCATCCCCGTCGCAACTCCCACGGACGACCGGCACCATCCCCAGGGAGACGACGGCGGGGAGATCATCGGCCGGCAGGTCGAACGTCACCGTGCCCCGGAGTCGGCCTTCGACGTCGAGCGTCGCGATGCAGGTCGCGTCGGCGATGGCGACGGTCTGACGACGGAGCGCGGGGGGCGCTTCCTCCGGCCGGGTATCCCCTTCGGCGGCCGCCAGCGCCGCCTCGAACTCCTCCACCGGCACCGGGACGAGTCGGTGGCTGCCGAGGGGCACGTCGCCGAGCCTTCCCCCCGGGACGCGGACACGGTGAAAGGGCATCGTGCCCGCCGTCGACGGAGCGGGGGCCGAAGGGGTCGGCGCAGAAGCGGCGGCAGGCGAGGGAGGTTCGGCGGCCGTTGCCGCCATCGACAAGCCGAGGAGTATAAGCAGGAGGAGAGGGAAACCACGAAAGAGCGCCCACTGGCGGACGGGTCTCCCGGGGCCGCAGGGGAGCCGCGACGAGGAGGAACGCCGGCGATCACGGCAGCGCGTCATGGCAACGACCGTCCCGGCGGCGCGGGGCGGACCACGGACGGAGGATCGAGATTGACGATCAGCGACGGAGAGGCCACGAGCCGCGTCGAGTCGTCGTCGTGGTCGTCGTCGTCGTCGTCGTCGTCGTCGAAACGCTGCGGCACGGCCACCATCGGCACCGCGGGTTCGGTAGCCCGTCGCAGGCCGGCTGCGAGGAACGACAGCAGGCATCCCGGGATCGCGGCCTGAACAACGAGGGGGGCAATGGCGGGGAACGCCACGGCCGCAAGCGTGGCCGGCAACGCGAGCGCGAAGACGGCGGGCGCCCGACGCCAGGCGGGGCGATAGACCATCGTCAGCCCGAGGGCCAGCAGCGGGCCCGACACGAGGAGGACGAGGAGCCAGGTGGGGAGGAGCCAGACGGTGCCCGCTCCGGGCGATCCGGTCCCGGCGAAGACGACACGCCCCGACACCACCATGGGCTCGGAGGGAGGCGTCGACCGAACCGGTTCCCCGACCAGGATCGGACTGGCACCCGACGACTTCGGCGACACCGGCCGCCCCGCTCCTGCCACCCAGTCGGAGAGGACACCGCGGTCCACCACCGGCACACGCTTGAGCCCCAGCGTCCCCCATTCCCAACGTTGCTGCGACGTCCAACGGCTCGGGGCCGCGAGGAGGTGTTCGTCGTCATCGAGGAGGAGATCCCACAAAAAACGGCGTTGGAGCGTGCCATCGGCGAACCGCGGAGCTTCGAGCGGGAGCGGCCCTACCACCCCTCCC
>CANGGC010000310.1 GCA_947453125.1 Planctomycetaceae bacterium
GCTACGAGGATCGGATCGGCGACATCATCACCCGCTGGAGCGGCCCGCTCGGCGGGGCGGCGGCCGCCGCGGAGAACGCGCCGGCCCCCGATGCCGTGGCTGAGCCGGCGGTATCGCGGACGTCGCTTTCAGACCTGTTCAGGATCTCGAGCCGCGACGTCCTCAACTTCGTCTTCGCTAAGGGGATCGACGCCGCCGAGCTGATCGTCCTCGTCTTCTGCTACCTCGTGTTCTTCTTCCTCGGCAGCAGGAAGTTCGAGGCCCGGGTGCAGCGGGCGTTTCCCGGCGAACGCGGTGCGCGGATCCTCGCTGTTGGGGAGGGGATCTCGGAGTCGATGGAGCGGTTCATGATGGTGAAGACCGTGATCGGCGTCGGCATGGGCCTTTCGGCCGGGGGCATCATGTGGCTCTTCGGGCTCGATCACTGGCCGCTGTGGGCGTTCCTGTTCTTCGCGGCCAACTACATCACGTCGATCGGGAGCTGGGCGGCGTGTGTCCCGCCGATCCTCATGGCGGCGCTCGATCTGGGGGCGGTGCCGGCAACGATCCTCGCCGTCCTGATCGTCGTCAACCGGGTATTTTGGATCGACTTCCTCGAGCTCAAGCTCTCCGGCAAGCAGCTCAATCTCGATCCCACGCTCCTCTTCCTCTGGCTCTCTTACTGGGGCTGGGCGTGGGGGATCCTCGGGCTGATCCTCGCGTACCCGATGATGGCCGCGGTGAAGATCTCGCTCCGCCATCTCGGCGACGCCCACGGCTGGGCCGAGATGCTCTCCGACGAGTGAGGCGCGCGTCCGCTGCCGTGCCTCTTCACTCGAGCGTCAGCCCGGCCGCTTCGGTAAAGCGATCGAAGAGCGATTGCATCGCCACCTCGTGGACGACGCGCACCATCGTCGCCGGCGACGTCGCCTCGAGCGCCGTCTGGAAATCAGCGTCGGTGCAGATCACAGGGCTCGCGGCGAGGTTGTCGGCCACGACGAGGACCGCGCGGTCGGCGGCCGAGAGCCGGGTCTGGTCGCCGGCGAGATCGGCAAGGGCCGCGTCGTCAGCGCCGAGGGCCCGCAGACGCTCCTCGGCCAGGCCGAGGGCATACCAGGCTCGATTGCGCCGGGCGACGGTCCAGGCGATGCGGGCCTGATCGACGGGGGAGAGCCCCGGGGACGCGGCCGTGAGTTCGAAGGCCTTTACCATCCTCGGGCCGGCGAGAGGGAAGTGGGCGAGCGCACGCATCCAGAGGGGCATGGATCCCTCCGGCGCGAGGGCCCCGAGGATCTCGCGGGACACTGGTGCATCGACGAGCGGCAGCCGCGAAGCCCGGGCTCGGGCGGCGGCGAGGCCTGCGGCAATCTCTTCTGCGGAGGGGAGTGCCAGGGGGGACGCGGTGGCGACGAGTTCGTCACCGCCGCCGGCGTTTGAAAGGATCGCCACGGCTGAGGCAACGGTGTCGAAACGGTCGGAGGTCGGTGTCAGATAGGAGTGGATCCCGCCGGCTCCGGTCTGGGCCCAGCCGGAGTTGCCACCGTTGCCTGCCTGGGCGACGCCGATCCCCTCCTTCCAGCGATTGATGGCGTTGTTGCCCCCCACCGACAGGGCCATCTCGAGGATTTCCTTGCCGGTGAAGTGCGCCAGACACTGGTCGATGTCGGCGTCGGTGATCGCGCCGGGGTCGAGAGTCAGCTTTCGCGCGAAGGTGAACGCCGCCCGTTCGTTCTCCGGGAAGGCGCTCCAATCGGAGTCGAGGTTTGCCAGATCGTCATCGCTCATCCCCACGGCAAGGAGCTTCGACTCCTGATGACCGAGGCAGTATTGGCAATTGTTGACGCGCGACGCGATCCAGAAGAGCCGGGTCTTGAAGCCGTAGTCGAGGGTCACGGCCGGGTCGGGCTCGATCACCACCTTCGGGGGTGGTGCGTTGGGACGCTTCGGGGCGGTGCCGCCGAAGCCGAGATAACCGCGGAGTTCGGTGCCGGGGAGATAGAGGGCCCGGAGCCGGTTCTCGTAGAGAAGAGCCGCGGGATCCTCCGCGGCGGCTGCCTTCTCGGCGTCGGTCGGATCGGGGAGCGGTATCCGCTCACGCCGCGACTTCATCTCCTCGAGCAGGCGTTTCATCGCCGGCCGCGTGACGGGCGTCGGGCGGGGGGCATCGACGACCGGCGTCTCGCCCCGGCTGATGCCCATGGCGAGGTTCGCGATCAACGCCAGCGCGAGGTGGCAGGAAAAACGGCAGGGACGGTGCATGGACGTGTCCTCGTGTGTCGGGTTTGGATCAGTCCCCCAACGCGATGCTGATCGCGGGCTGGGTGGAGACGGTGTAGGTCGCCTTTTTCGTGCCGATCGGCGGGGGGCCCTCGAGCGTCACCTCGAAGCGGGTGCTCGGCCCGAATGGTTTCCCTTCACCGATCGTGTAGGACGTGATCGTCGCCCCGCCATGCCAGCGTTCGTCGGCGACATGGATCGGGGGGGAGAGCTTCCGCAGATCGTCGCAGCTCTTCCCCTCCTTCCAAGCCGAGAGCGCCGCCTCGATCACTGCGGCGGCCCTGTCGGGCTCGGCCTTGTACGCTGGCCCCCGCCCGCAGCCGGCGAGGACCGCCGGTGCGAGGAGAAGCCAGAGAAAAGGGGTGCAAGGGAGCCCGGGGGGTCGCATCGGCATGGTCCCTTTCGGTGGGAAGGTTGGAGACGGGGGCCTACGGCCGTGGTGGGGCAGTCGTGGATTACTGGGCATCGAAGCCCGACACGATTTCAGCGCCACTCTTCGTGCCGAGGCCGCGCCAGATCTTCAGGTCGACCCCGTCAGAGACGAACCGCACCGACGCATCGCACATCCCCAGCATCACCCCTCCTGCGTGGGTGCTCTGGGCGGTGGTCATGATCCGTCCGGGCGGAAACATGCAGGAACGGGTGTTGGGGACATTGGAGTGGAAGTAGATCGTCGTCGAGTGATAGCCGTAGAGCCAGGGGCCGCCGATGTTGCTGAACCGCTGGTAGGAGAGATTCGACGGATCGATCGCCTGGCACTGCTGGATCGCCTCGTCGGTGGTGCTGGGATTCGTCTGGGGCCAAAAGGTATCGGTGCGGGGGGTGGAGAGGCCGTTGTTGAAGTCGCCGACACCGTGCTCGCTGATCGCCGCGGTCTGGCTCGAGCCGTCGAGGACCTCCGACATCCGCACCTTGCTGTCGAGGAAGAAGACGCCGTCCGGTGCGGGCATGCCGAAGTTCGGATCGGACGAGGCCGTGGGGGGATTCCCCCAGAGGACCCCCGACCCCTGATTGAAGCGGTAGTTGTTCTGGGCGTACGAGGCAGGCAGGTAGGTGGCCGGATCGGATGGGCAGGCGAACGTGGAGACCTTCATCGCCGCCACGGCGGTGTGGAAGGGATCGTTCCAGGCCTTTGAGGGATCGACGAGTTGGAAGATCGTCGACTGCTCGATGTAGGGAAGGAGGTACGTGTGGGTGGAAATTGACTGGGCATTGCGGCCGGTGGGGAAGAAGCCCTTCGCCGAATGGTGGTTCTGGAGGCCGAGGCCGAGCTGCTTGACGTTGTTGGCACATTGCGACCGCCGGGCCGCCTCGCGGGCCGCCTGGACAGCCGGGAGGAGGAGCCCGACGAGGGTGCCGATGATGGCGATGACGACGAGGAGCTCGACGAGGGTGAAGGCCCGTGGTCGACGGAGAACGGGGGTGGTCATGGGATGGGTTCCTGGAAGCGGGGATCCGGATAAAAAAATGGAAGGAACGGATCGAATGAATCGAGATACCGACAGGACCGAATGCGTTGCCTTCAGACTGGGCTTGCGCGGCCGGTGGGGCGCGGAACCGTCGACGGGAGCGGTGGCACATGGGAATGCCGGTTTGCCCAAGCGGAACCCGGAGCTAGTGCATCATCGGCTCCAAGGAGGAGCCGCGGCGTTCGTCACGGCGTAGCGTGGGAACGCCCGATGGCACGAACCGGGGACGACGGCACGAAGAGGGGGGCGATCGCCGCCCGTCCTCACGGCAGCCAGCGGGGCTTCGTGGGGACTGGGGCGCGCAAACACCCTGCGCCGTCGTCAGGCAACCCTGGGCGGGCGCTCGGGAGGGCCGGAGACGGCCGGAATCGAGAGGGGCTCGTCGATGACGAGCCAGGCGCCCGCGGTCGAGGCATCGACCGGGAGAAGGCTGGAAAGCAGAGCCGCCCGATCGAGCTCGATGGGCACCGTCGGGGCATCGCTTGGGGCCAGCGGAGCTACGGGAGCGCGGCCACAGGAGGGGCCGCTGCAGGGGCGATGCCGGGGGGCCTCGGTCGGCGTGGCGGCAGCAGCGTTCCCCGCGTCCACGTCCGGGGCATGCGAAGGCATGTCATGGCCGACGAGCCAATCGCCGCAGCTCGCCTCGGCCGACTCTGAAGAGCCCACGGCGATGAGCGCCAGCACCATCACGATCCCGCAGGAGCGGAGAAGCCGCGACAGGAAGTGCTGGGATGCAGGACGCATGGCCGTCTGTACGCTTTCGGGGTGCGGATGGGTCGAGGCTACGAGGCCCGAGACTCCAAGCCGTGATTCTTCCCCCTTGTTGGGATCGTAGTCCGGCACTCCCTGAAGAGTCAATCGACAGGCCGACGGCTTTCAA
>CANGGC010000311.1 GCA_947453125.1 Planctomycetaceae bacterium
GGTGCAGGTCGTCTTCTCGGCCTTGTCCTTGAGTCCGATGATCTCGACTTCGTCGCCAACCTTCACCTCACCGCGCTCGATACGGCCAGTCGCCACCGTGCCACGACCTTCGATCGAGAACACGTCCTCGATCGCCATCAGGAACGGCTTGTCGAGCTCACGAACCGGCTCTGGGATGTAGGCGTCGACAGCATCGAGCAAGTCGGCGATGCACTTGTTTTTCTCAGGGTCTTTGGGACTGTCGTAGGCCGGCTTGCCGGCGCCACGGATAATCGGCACATCGTCGCCGGGGAACCCGTACTTCGTCAGCAACTCGCGGATTTCCATCTCGACGAGATCGAGGAGCTCAGGGTCGTCGACGAGGTCAACCTTGTTGAGGAAGACCACGAGCGCCGGCACGCCGACCTGCTTGGCAAGGAGGATGTGCTCCCGCGTCTGCGGCATCGGGCCGTCGGCGGCGCTCACCACCAAGATCGCCCCGTCCATCTGGGCGGCGCCGGTGATCATGTTCTTGATGAAGTCGGCGTGGCCCGGGCAGTCGATGTGGGCGTAGTGCCGCTTCTCTGTCTCGTATTCGACGTGACTGACGGCGATGGTCACCGTCTTCGTGTCGTCGCGGACGGTGCCGCCCTTGGCGATATCGGCGTAGCTCTTCGCAATCGCCAGGTTCTTGGCAGCCTGAACGGCCACCAGCGCGCCGGTGAGAGTTGTCTTGCCATGGTCGATGTGACCAATGGTGCCGACGTTGACGTGCGGCTTGCTCCGCGTGAACGTGTCCTTAGCCATGCTTTCTCCCTCGATCTTCCTCTCTGGTGTGTGGCTGCAGGCGGCGCCTGCCCTGGTCCCTAAAATCCTGCATCAAATCAACTGTCCGATCGATCGACGATGCGCCGCCTGGCCAGGTGTGACACGGAGCATCGATCGATCTTGTGACGGGCGTCCATCCGGCACGCCGGATGGATGAATCTTGGGTGTGGGGGCGATGTGGTCAAGGCGACCGGCGGGAAGCTGCTGATGGGACTTGAACCCATGACCTCGTCCTTACCAAGGACGCGCTCTACCAACTGAGCTACAGCAGCGGTGTGCGTCGTGGCCTCGGTGGACGGGCGCTCGAGAGCGCGGCGTCGTCCCGGCGAGGACGCGGATTGGTCGGTCGTGTCGGCTGTCGCTCCGTGGAAAAGGAAAAGGTGCGGTCGGGATGATGTTGAGCGGAGAGGGCGTTGAGGATCAGCGGCGGCCTGGAAAGCGGGTAGAGGGAATCGAACCCTCGTCTTTAGCTTGGAAGGCTATTGCTCTACCATTGAGCTACACCCGCGTGCGTTCGTGCGAGCCGGTGATGAACCCTGCCTGCCCGCGTGTGCCTCTCCTGGATGATCGCTGCTCGTGTTGGGGTGCTGTCTGGTGGGGGTGGGCTCGAGGAATCGGCGGAACGCGGAAACTCGGGACTGACACGTCGGGTGCGGACGGGCTTCGCTTCTCTCTGAAATCTGTGCTTTTCTCTGTCTGCCTGTTGCTGCGATCTGCTTCGGTGTCGGGGCATAGGGTGGGAAGTGGGAAGTGCAGGATTCGAACCTGCGAAGGCAGAGCCACTTGATTTACAGTCAAGCCCCTTTGACCGCTCGGGAAACTTCCCTCATGTGTTGGTGATATCGGTTCGGATCCAGATCTCCCCGAATCAAAACCTGCCGCGGGAGCGCGACCGCTTTTTTCGATCCGGCGCCACCGTTTCTTCCGATCCGTTTCCGCTCCGGATCAGCCACTCCGAAGCGGGCAGAGCCCAAAACGACCATCGAGTCGACGACCAAGGCAACGACCGACACATTTCCTTCCTGTTGCGGTCGACGCAACAGGTTGGAAGTGCTTCCGGACGACGACGGCCGCGATCGAACGAGCGCTTCCCCCCTGGAATGTGGAGTGAGCTAGCGGCGGGAGTTGAACCCGCAACCACCTGATTACAAATCAGGGACTCTGCCAATTGAGCTACGCTAGCCAGACCGTCCCGGGACGGGAAACACTTGAGTGTACGGATTCGGGAATCGCATGCAAGACGGCCCCTCGACACATCGGCCGGAGCGGAGACAGCGTGCTGGCAAGGGGGCAGAAAGGGCCCGAAATCCAGCAGAAGCCCATCTTTTCATTCGAATCTAACCGCCAGAATCGAGAGATCATCGGCGAGGTCGCCCCCCCCGGCGAGGGTCCTGATCTGGTCCACAACGCTGTCGAGGGCCGTTTCCCCTCCTCCTGGTCGGGAGGAGATCAGCTCCAGGAACTGGTCAATCGTCCCCATCGAGCCGTCTGGTCGGGGGATCTCGTAGGTTCCGTCGCTGAAGAGGTAAAGCGTCGATTCGTGAGGAACAGCGACTTCTCGGGAGGAGAAGTCGAGCCCTTCGATGGCCCCCAGAAGGGGGTTGTCGGAGTCGAGAGTCGCCGGATTTCGGTTCGCGGCCGACCCCGGTGGGATGAGGCGGGCGGGGGGGTGCCCGCCGCCGGCCCACCGGAGCGAGCGGCGTCGGCGGTCGTAAACGCCATACCACATCGTGAAGAACATGTCGTTGTGCCGTTCCATGGGGAACGCCCGGTTGAGCGCCGTGAGGACGGCCCCGGGATCGCGGAAGTCGGTGTTCGGCAGCGACTCGCCACGCACGGCGTTGAGGGCGGACACGCTGAGGAGGGCCGCGCCGACTCCGTGGCCGCAGACGTCGAGGAGGTAGATCGCGACATGGTCGTCGTCGAGGCGGTGGTAGCCGAAGGCGTCGCCCCCCAGGTCGGCCGAGGGAATGAAACGCCAGTCGGCACGGATCCCGGCCAGGTCGCCCGGGGGGGGGAGGAGCGATCGCACGTAGCGGGCGGCGCTGGCGAGGTCCTCGGCGAGCACCGCGCGACTGATCCGGAGCTCTTCGAAGGCCAGGTTCCGTTCGAGAAGGGCGATATAACCGCGGGAATGATGGCGGATGCGGGCGACGAGTTCGACCCGGTCCGGGAGCTTCACGAGATAGTCGTTGGCCCCGAGCGCGAACGCTTCGGCCTTCACCGCCGCCTCCTCTTTCGTCGACAGGACGATGATCGGCAGTTCCCGGAAGCGTTCATCGGCCCGCAGCCTGCGAAGGACCTCGAGGCCGTTGATCTCGGGCATCACCAGATCGAGGAGGACGACCGTCGGGGCCGTATCGGCAGCCACGGTCAGGGCTGAGCCTGGATCGCGGCAGTAATGAAAATCAAGCGAGTCCTCGCCAGTCAGCATCCGTCGGATCGCCTCACCGATGATCGGCTGGTCGTCGACGAGGAGGACCACACAGCGACGCGGAGTGGTCGCGGAGAGGGGAACAGGCGGGCGAAGTGGGGGCTGAGGGACGTCCACGGCGTCGACTCGCTGGGCACGGACGGGGGGCGACGGGCAGCGCCCGATCGGCCCTGGGGAGCCTACCAAAAAAGACGCTCGTCCCCGGCTCCGCTCCGGGGCGGGATGGGCTTCGGCACCCGGTCGGCTGATTCCTGGCATACTACGCGAAGCGGTGCTGGCAAGCCTTGCCGGACAGCCTTCGGACGGCGGAGCATCAACGGGAGCCAGGGCACATGACGTTTTCCGGGTCGGCCGTTCCGGTCCCCCAGCTGTTGGGAGCGCTCGAGCCCCAGGCCGCCTCGACCCATGCAATCGTTTCGTTGCTGGTCGTCCTCCAACTCGCTGCCCCCGCCCTGACCCTCGTCCTCGTCGGTCTGCCGGCGCTGCTCGATCGACCACTCGCGGAACGGGCCACCACCAGGCTTGTCGGCGGCGCGTTCACGCTCGCCTTCCTCGCGGGGCTTGTGATCCTGTCGGTGCTTGCGATCCGCGGCTTCGCTCCCGAGCAGGTCCACCTCGGCACCTGGTTTTCGGTGGGGCACCACGACGCGACGGTCGATCTCGTCGCCGACGGGCTGTCGGTGCCCTATGTCTGCTTCTCCACCGGGCTGTGCGCGTTGGTCAACGCCTTTGCCGGAAAATACCTCCACCGCGAGCCGGGCTTCACCCGGTTCTTCGTCCTCCTCACGCTGTTCGGCACAGGGATGAACCTCATGGTTCTCGCCGGGAGCATCGATGTCCTGTTCGCGGGATGGGAGCTCCTCGGCATCTCCTCGACGATGCTGATCGGCTTCTTCCACGAGCGCACCAACGCCCTCAAGGCGGCGCTGCGGGCCTTCATCACCTACCGAATCTGTGACGTCGGCCTGCTCACCGCCGGCGTGATGATTCATCGGGCCGTTGGTTCGGGGGATTTCGAGCGGCTCTTCAACGGCGTCTGGCCCAACGCCCACTGCCTCGTCTCCCCGGGCACCGCCACGCTCGTGTCGCTCCTGCTGGTGTTCGCGGCAATGGGAAAAAGTGCCCAGGTGCCGTTCTCCAACTGGCTGCCGCGGGCGATGGAGGGGCCGACGCCGTCGAGCGCCATCTTCTACGGGGCCCTGTCGATCCATGCCGGCGCCTATGTCCTCCTCCGCTGCGAGGCCCTCCTCGACGCGGCGCCGCTGGCCCGGATCTTCCTTGTCGTCATCGGGGCGTTCACGGCGATCCATGCGGCCCTCGTCGGTCGCGTCCAGACCGACCTCAA
>CANGGC010000312.1 GCA_947453125.1 Planctomycetaceae bacterium
GAAGGTCGCCCTCCTCGATCAAAGAGCGGTGGCGGGCATCGGCAACATCTACGCCGCGGAAATCCTCCACCGCGCCGCGATCGACCCGCGCACCCCCTGCCACGCGCTCGCTGTCGGGGCGTGGGAGGCCGTCGCGCGGGCCGCGCGGGAGATTCTCGCCAGCGCCGTGGCCCACGAGGGCTCGAGCATCGGCGACGAGCTCTACCGCACCGCCGACAACCGCAAGGGGGGATTTCAGAAGCTCCACCGCGTCTACGGGCTCGCCGGCACCCCCTGCCAGGCTTGCGGCACCACGATCGAACGCATCGTCCAGGCCCAACGCTCGACCTTCTTCTGCGCCACCTGCCAGCCCCGGTTTCGGGGCGGGAAGCGGCGGCGCCCTTCCTCCAAGCCACGCCCCGAGCGACTGGCCAAGTTGGTGAGGCGCGGCACCGGAGCGTAGGCTCTTTGTGAATTGGCTCCGATGCCGAATGCCACCGGCCGGGGCGAGCAAAGACGCAGGAGCAGACCCGATGCCACGCCGTTCACTCCACCGATCGATCAGCCGCCGGGGATTTCTCGCCACCTCAGGCGTGCTGGCTGCAGCCCCGTCGCTCCTGGGGGGTGCCGGCCTCCTCACTGGCCCGACGCTCCTCCGGGCGGCCGAGCCGTCGGCTGCGAGCACCGCCGAGACGCTCGCCCAGGCCCTCCACGCCTCGCTGTCGCCGAGCCAGCGGGAGAAAGTCTGCTTCGCGTGGGATTACGTCCACCCGAAGTTCGGCCTTCTCCGGTCGCGCGTCGGCAACAACTGGAACGCCACCGAGCCCGAACTGAAGAGCGACTTCTACACGAAAGACCAGAAGGCGATCGCCCGGGGGATCTTCGAGCAGCTTATCCATCCGGAGTGGCATGCCCGCTTCGACCGGCAGATGGAGGACGACTGCGGCGGCTTCGGCCATGCCCAATCGATCGCCATGCTCGGTGAGCCGGGGAGCGGGAAGTTTCAGTTCCTCCTCACCGGCCGCCACATGACGCTCCGCTGCGACGGCGACTCCGAAGAGCATGTCGCCTTCGCCGGCCCGATCTTCTACGGCCACGACACCGGCGCCTTCAACGAGCCAGCCGATCACGAGGGGAACGTCTTCTGGTCGCAGGCCGTTGCCGCCAACAAGCTCGCCGCAATGCTCGACGGCAAGCAGCGCGAGGCGGCGCTGGTGGCCAAGTCTCCGGCCGAGAATGCCGTCGGCTTCCGGGGCGACGCACGGCTCGACGGACTTGCGGTCTCGGAAATGTCGCCCGATCAGCGTGGGGAACTCGAGAGGGTGCTCGCGCTACTCCTCGAACCGTTCCGCGACACCGATCGGGCCGAGGCCCGCACCTGCCTGGCCGCGCAGGGGGGCCTCGATCGCTGCCGGTTGGCATTCTTCCGCGATGCCGACATCGGCAACGACGGCGTGTGGGACAACTGGCGGCTCGAAGGGCCGTCGTTTGTCTGGCATTACCGCGGCGCGCCCCATGTGCATGTGTGGGTGAACATCGCCGACACGCCGACCGTCGCCACCAACGCCTGATCCGAGTTCATCGAAACACACCATGAACGACTGCTGCATCGTCGGTGGCGGGATCATTGGTCTCTCGATCGCCCGGGAACTCGCCGGCCGCGGGGTGAAGGTGAGGGTTCTCGCCCGCGGCCGTGGCGCCGAGACCACCTCCTGGGCAGCGGCCGGGATCTTTCCGCCGGCGCCGCTCCATGCCGGGATCTCGCCCGCCGATGCCCTCACGGCCTGGAGCGACAAACTCCACCGCCTCTGGTCGAAGGATCTCCACGCCGAAACCGGCATCGACAACGGCCTCCTCCCGAGCGGGGGCCTCTACCTGGCCCGGTCGGCCGCGGGCCTCGAGCGACTCCGGACCGACGCGACACGGTGGCGTGGCAGGGGGGCGGAAGTCGACCTCCTCGACGCGCGAGCTGTGATGGAGTGCGAACCGGCGCTGGCCGGCGGCGCGGAGGCCGGGGAGATCCTCGGGGGGATGATGCTCCGCGAGGAGCAGCAATTTCGCCCCTCGCGCCATCTCGACGCCCTCGAGGAATCGTGTCGCAAGCGGGGAGTGGTCATCGAGGAGGCCGACGTCCGCCAGTTTGTCGTCAGGGGCACGAGGGTGGAGCGGGCGGTGACCGCGACCGGCGAGATCACCGCCGGCACCTGGGTGCTCTCGGCGGGGAGTTGGACCGGCGGCCTGGCCGGTGCCTTCGGCCTCGCGCTCGACACCAGGCCGATCCGTGGACAAATCGTCCTTCTCCGCCTCCCGAGGCCGTTGATCACGCGGATCGTCAATCGTGGACTCAACTACCTCGTCCAGCGTCCCGATGGCCGGCTCCTCGTCGGCTCGACGATCGAGGACGTCGGCTTCGATCCGATCACGACCCCCGACACCGTCACCCGGCTTCTTGGTGTCGCCCGGTCGCTCCTGGGCGACCTGCCGGGCAGCGTCGTGGAAAGATCCTGGGCGGGCCTCCGCCCGGGGAACGCCGACGGCAATCCGACGATCGGCCCGATTCCCGACCTCGACAACGCCTTCCTATCCGCCGGCCACTTTCGCGCGGGGCTCCACCAGTCGACCGGAAGTGCCGTTTTGCTTGCCGATCTCATGACCGGCCATCCGCCCCACCTCGACCCGGCACCGTTCGCCCCGGGCCGCCCGCTCCCGCCGGCGGGGACCAAGCCCCCGGAATCGACCGCCGACTATCTCGCCCGAACCGCGGCGACGATCGATTGACACTGGTCACGGAAGCTGGCCGACGCGCCGCGGCCCCTCACACCGCGTGCAGATCGAGCCGGCGGTGAATCGTCTCGACGTCGGCGGGCGTCAGCCGCCGACCAGCCGACACCGTGGCCAGTTCGATGAGCCGGACGAGCGCGGCCGGGATCCCCGCGGTGATCTCGTGGCAGGTCCGCACCACGTCGGGCCCCACATCGCCCAGCCGCGTCTCCACGATCCGCCCCGTGTCGGCCAGGGTCAGCGGCGGCACGATCGCCCGCAATCGCACGCGTGGGGCGATCCGGCTGTCGCGCCCGACGAGCGTCAGCAGACGCCCCCGCCCCGCAAGAACGACACAGCGGGCGTTCCCGCCCTGCGACGTGGCGAGGGTGGCACACGCATCGAGATCGTCAGGCAGGGCCAGATGGGCATCGTCGACAAGGAGCATGCTGCCGATCGGCGTGTCTTGCCTGATCGCGTCAGCGAGCGCCGACGCGGTCAGGATCGGCATGCCCCCCGGCTGGCCGGCCCCGAGTTCGGCAGCCAGTCTGGCGAGAATGAGGCTCGTCCCCGCGCCGGCGGGGCCACACAGCAGGACAACCCCGACCGGCTCCTCGAGCGCGAAGCGGATCCGGCCGAGCGCCGCCTCCTGGGCGGGGGTGAGGATCACCGGCAGCGACCGGGAGACGACCATGGTGGTTCACCCCGGCACCAACGCCGATTCAAACGTCACCGCCTCGCCGATCACCGTCAGGCCGATCGCGGCAAGCGCTTCTGTCCAGGCAGGGCAGGGGGGCCTGTCGGCTCGGCGGACGAGCACCGCCGCATCACACCCCAGCGCCGCGCGTTCGATGGTGCGACGGCGGACAGGGCCGGTGGTGAACCATGGCCCGGCATCGACGAGCACGATCTCCGCCGCGCGGGCCTCTTCCGCCTCGTCGATCGGCAGCAGGAGCGGGGCCTGGGCGTGGATGGCTACCGACCGCCCCCGGCGACGCAGCACTTCGGCCACGCCGACGGTGACCGTCGAGCGTCCCTCCCCCCGTTGGCCTCCGGTGAGGGCGACGACCCTCCGGCCCGCAAACGCCGCCGATTCGATCGCCTCGGCGAGACTGTCCCATTCCGACGGCACGGACTCGAGGAGACGGGCGACGACCGAATCGTCGGAAGCGGCCGATGCCTCGGATGGTTGTGGCCCCAGGGCAATGGCAGGAGCGATTATCACCTCCGGGGCGTTGGGGGCGGCCGCCGGCGCGGCCGGCTTGGGGCGCGGTTGACGGGTGAGGAACGCGGTGTCGAGCCAGTCGAGCGTCATCGGATCAGCCCCGCCTCCCCGTCCGGTTGAATGGCCACCGCTTCGCGATCACTCTCCCCATCTTCCGTGGCGCGCCGTTGCTCCTCGCGCCACACCGCCGCCCAGAACATCCCGGCGACCACCGCCAGCACGAGCGTCGACACGGCCGGGAACCTGGCCCGTGGCACACGCGAACGCCGCGTGACGGGAACCGTGGCATAGGGCGTGACGGTCGCTGCGGCGGTCGCTGGCGCCATGGTGACGACAAACACCGACGCACACGCCGCCGTCGCGGTCGGATCGAGTCGTGGAAACCTGGCGATCACCACCATCCCGAAGATCTTCCCCCCCCAAGGCTTGAATGACAGGCAATGTCGTTTGAGACGAGGTCTGTCGAGCGCGTGAAAAACCTCTCCGCGCATCCCCGCGGGAGCGGCCGAGTCCCGGCACCCTCGTCGGTCCATCGTCCCCGCGACGCCCGGTGCTGGAGGGGGAGGCCATGGCGTCCGTCAGCCCCCCTCCGCCTCCCCAGGCCCC
>CANGGC010000313.1 GCA_947453125.1 Planctomycetaceae bacterium
CGTATCACTGCTGCGGCCGACCGCAATCCCTGACTTCAACCAGCACTGTCGAGGCGGCTGCTCTCCAGGGATCACCGCCGAAACGCCATGGCAAGGCGGTCTTGGCACCACCTCCACCGCAGCGACCCGACGATCACGGATGACCGCCGACTGCGACGCGACCCACTCGCCCCCGGGGAACCTCACCCCGGGGGTTTTCGTTGGATGATCACGGGCTGCTCGAGCCCGCAGGCCGTGCAGGGGCGGTCACGACGGCGGCACCCTTTGAAGACGTTCACTGCTTTCTCCGAAGAGTGCGGCGGGGATGTGGGGCGATCGGTGGGAAGAAGCAGCGGTCACGAGGCTGGCTATTGGGGGTGCGGCTGGTCGTGGGGAATGTGGAGATGAACGACGGGCCACTGGGTTACGCCGTGTTGTTCACCATGGAAAGCCAGACCGGGACGCATGAGCGAGGGTGTGGGCATGGAGGGGTGATGGGTGGGTGTGTCGGGGGCGTGAAACGATTCACTTTTTCCGGACTGTGGGGACGGCAAGATAGTGCCCCTCGGAGAACCGACAGATGACCAAGAGAGACTTTCCGCGACGCACGCGGCCGAAGACCTACACCGACGCCTTCAAGCGTGACGCCGTGCGTCTCGTCAGCGAGCGGAAGTACTCGATCGCAGCGGCCCCATTCGCTCGCCACCGATCTCGTCTTGTCGGCACTGCGGCAGGGCGCCCCGGGTGTTGCGGTGTGAAACCTCCCCGCAGTCCGGCTGGAGCGGGGCACCGCAGGCAGGTTGCCCTGAGCAAACGTCCGGCGACGGGGCAGCGGCAGCACCTTCCCGCGTGGGGCCCAGACGCTCGCCTGGAGCGCTATCAGAAGTAGCCTTCTCGCTTCTTCTTTTCCATGGAACCGGCCTCGTCTTTGTCGATCAGCCGGCCCTGGCGCTCGCTCGTTCGTGTGAGCAGCATCTCCTCGATCACCTCCGGCACCGTGACCGCCGTCGACTCGTGGGCCGCGGTGAGCGGGTAGTCGCCCATCGTGCGGAACCGCACCCGCTTCACGACCGGCTGCTCGCCCGGCAAGAGCCGAAAGCGGTTGTCGTCCACCATGATCCAGAGGCCGTCACGGTCGACGACCGGCCGATCCGCCGCGAAGTAGAGGGGCACAAGCGGGATCCGCTCGCGGTGGATGTACTGCCAGATGTCGAGTTCGGTCCAGTTGGAGAGGGGAAAGACGCGGATGTTCTCACCGCGGTGGATTCGCGTGTTGTAGAGGCTCCAGAGTTCGGGGCGCTGTGACTTCGGGTTCCACCGATGGGCGGCGTCTCGGAAGGAGAACACCCGCTCCTTGGACCGCGATTTCTCCTCATCGCGGCGGCCGCCGCCGAGCGCCGCGTCGAAGCGGTGCTGGTTGAGCGCCTCGATGAGGGCGTGGGTATTCATCGTCGGCGTGTAGACGCTGCTCGGATAGTCGAAGGGGTTCATGCCCTCGGCGAGCGCCCGCTCGTTGACATGGACGATGAGCCGCAGGCCGTGCTCGGCGCAGAAGCGGTCGCGAAACGCGATCATCTCGCGGAAGTTCCAGGTCGTGTCGATGTGCAGGAGCGGGAAGGGCACCGGCCCGGGCGCAAACGCCTTCCGGGCGACGTGCAGCATGCACATCGAGTCCTTACCGATCGAATAGAGCAGGACGGGATTCTCGAACGAGGCCGCGACTTCGCGGATCGTGTGGATGGCCTCGGCTTCGAGGGCGTCGAGATTGCGGAGTTCGTACGACATGGACCCTCGCGACGTGACGGCGGCGGCGGGGATCCTGTGGCGCCCGCACCCTACCGCGATGGTGTCTCAGCTGAACAGCCGCCGCTTGGCCTGGTCGGCGATGAGCCGTACGGCGGGGTGGGTGATCCGACGCTCGACGGAGATGCCGTAAAACCGCTCCCGGACCCGCTCGACTTCGCCAACCCAGGCGACCTTGTAGCGGCGGCAGACCTCGCGGCGGACGACGGTCGGCGCGGCGAAAAGGCCGAGGCCGTGCTCGCCGAGCGTCTGCAGCATCGCCATGTCCTCGACCTCGCCCACGACCATCGGCTCGATCTGGTGTACGTCGAACCACTGATCGAGCGACTGGCGGACGGCAGTGTTGGTAGTCTGGAGGAGCATTGGCGCTCCGTGCAGCGACTTGGGGAACCCGCGGCGAACGGACCGGGCCAGGTCCGCGGTCCCGAAGATAGAAACGGTCGTCTCACCGAGAAGATGGCTGTAGGCCCGTACTCGGAGCGACGGCATCATCGGGGCGTCGGCCACGACGAGATCGATCGCGTGCACCGCCAGTTCCCCGAGCAGCCGCTCGATCTTGTCGATCCGGACATGCAGCCGAAAGGAAGGCTGCATGGCGAGCGCCGGCTCGAGGAGACGGTAGGTCGTGAGCTTCGGCAGCGCATCGGAGACACCCACGCGGAAGCGGCGGGGCGAGTGCTGCGGCTCCCCCTTCACCGACTGCAGCAGTTCGCGGCCGAGCGAAAAGATTTCCTCGGCATACCGGAAGACTTTTTCCCCTTCCGCCGTGAGCACGAGATGCCGCCCCTGCCGGTCGAAGAGTTTCTGACCCAGCGACCGCTCGAGTGCCCGCAGCTGCGCGCTCACCGTCGGCTGGGCGACATGTAACGAGACCGCGGCCTTTGAAACGCTGTGCTCCCGGGCAACGGTCCAGAAATAAAGCAGATGGTGGTAGTTGAGCCAGTCCATACGCCCTCCGCCGTCGTTGCACTGATCAGCCGACCGCGACGGGCTCGACCCGGCCCGATTCGAGGTCGAAGATGCCGCCGGCGACGAGCACCTTGCCTGCCGCCACAAGCGACGAGAGCACGGTCGAGGCTTCGACGAGCGTCTGCGCCTGGAGCCGGACATTCTCCCGCACCGCGGACGTCACGTCTCCCTTCGCCGCACGGACGGCCGGCCGGATGTGCTGAAAAAGGGCCGAGATCTGACCCGGCACCGGCTCCGCCTTCGCGGCTGCCGTGACAGCGCCGCAGGAGGTGTGGCCGAGCACGTAAAGCACCTTCGCGCCGAGCACGTGGGTGGCGAACTCGAGGCTGGCGATGATTTCGGTGGCCGCCACGTTGCCGGCGATGCGGGTCACGAACAGGTCCCCGAAGCCCTGGTCGAAGACGATTTCGATCGGCACCCGGGAGTCGGCGCAGCCGAGGAAGGCCGCGAAGGGAGCCTGCTTAGGCGCCACGGCACGGAGCCTGTCGATGTCACGATTGGGCGCGGCGGTCTTGCCGGTGAGGAACCGGGCGTTACCGGCCTGCAGGAAGTCGAGCGCATCGCGCGGGCTCATTTCGGAAGGCTGCGGCCCCTCCGACGCCGCCGCGAGGGGGCCGCGTGTGGCAAGCATGCCGCCGGCGGATGCACTCTCCGAGGATCGTGTCCGCAAGTCGGGCCATCCGGACGACGACGGGCAGCGCGGCGGGACATCGGCGGCGGAGGTCGGCGAGCGTGGCCTTGAAGTCGGTCCAGCCGGCGCGGGCCAGGGGCGTCGTGGGCCCGATGGCTGGAGAGCTTCCCATGGGGGCGGCCGCGAGGGCCCGGGCATGGGTTCGAAGCGAGCACGAGATCGGCTGCCTCGATTCCGTCAGCCTGGAACCCCCGCGGCCGGCACCCCGACCGCCCCGCCTGACGTCGCCCCGTGGAAGGTGGTTGTTGCTCATCCTCCAAGCGTAGCGCGAACGGGGCCGCGCGCAAGTCGACGATCGGGTGGTCCGTTCGGTCGCGCCGCATGACCGCCTTTGAAGATCGCGGCGACGAGCGGGGTGGTGCGTGGGGTCGCGGTGATCGGAGGAGTTAAACGGCGCAAAACCGGGTTTTCGCCCGCGCGAGGGTTAGTCCCAATCCAGATCTCACCAGCCGAGTCACTTCTCCCAGTCGATGGCCTCTCGCGGCGCCGGTCTCCGTGGATTCCCGGCCTCGGTTCGCGGATGGAATACTCGGCCCCGCGGCGGTCAGGGCGTTGAGACCTTCACGCTTGGGAATACCGCCACGGCCGAACCTCGCCCTGGGAGCCCGGCAGGGGGGCCTTCGGCGGCGTCGTGGAAACGACTTCCGCCATATTGGCGCTTTTGACCAAAGGGCTGCGGGCCACACCGATCGAGACATCCGCATTTTTGCTGAGGTAGTTCGGTAAAGATGCTGACGTGCCTCCGCGGAATTGCCGAACCGGTTCCATCTCTTCTTTTATTCCTTCCTTCTCTTCTATGTCTTAGAGATAGGGGGGGGGTAGGTGAGATGCCTTGGCCTGTCGTCCACCTCCCGACCGCTGATACCTAAAAAAAGAGCGGCACAGGTTTCCCCATGCCACTCTTCTTTCAGCCCCTCCACCCCGCACACGCCTTCCGGTAGCCGCACGAGGCACAACCGACCACAGAAGGTGCCGGGTAGAAGTTGCCCGCCTCCACAGCCTTCCAGACCCGCTCGACGCTGGTCACGGTGCGGGCCACTCGATCGGGCCGGACTTCACCCAGGTGCTCCTCGATGACCGGCTCCTTGGTCTTTGTCAGCACCAGGAACCGCGTGATGAGCTTCTTC
>CANGGC010000314.1 GCA_947453125.1 Planctomycetaceae bacterium
AAATATGCCTGGCCGTTGCAGCAACAGGGAATCATCCCGGAAGAGGGGACGATCCGCGCCGAGGCGCTCTTCGACCGGCTCCTCGATTTCCAGCCTAGCACCCCCGGCGAGGAGATCCTCCACGCCGAGGCGCTGCGGCAGATCAATCACTTCCTCGAATGCCGCCGGCTTCGCCTCCATTCCATTCGGGCCGGATTGCCGCGAGCGATGTGGATCGTGATGTTCGTCGGGGCGTTTTTCAACATCCTCCTCTGCTGGATGTTTGACACGCGATTCCTCACCCAGCTCGTCCTTGGCGGGATTCTGGCCGCGTATCTTGGCTTGATGATGTACCTCATCGTCGACATGAATCAGCCCTTCCGCGGCGAGGTGAGTGTTTCGCCGGAGGCGTTCGAAATGCTCTACAAGCGGATGCTCGAGGACTGACATGCCGGTCCCCCCCGATACCCATCCCCTCAATCGCGGCGCCCTCTCCCGGCGCGAAGCGCTCCGGTCGGGCGTTGCCGCCACGCTTGCCGCCTCGCGGCTGCTGGCACCTTCGTTGTTTGTCGGCTGTTCGCTCGGCATCCCGCCGCGCGCGCCGACGGTGAGGATCGGGCTGCTCCATTCGCAGACCGGCCCTCTGGCGATCGGCTCAACGTCCCTGCGAGACGTCGAGCTTGATGCCGTGGAGCGCTTCAACGCCGCCGGCGGGATCCTCGGATACGCGATCGATCCCCGCGCCCCTGACACCCGCTCGCGGACGGAGCTGTTCCCCAAGCGGGCCACGACGCTCCTCGACGACGGAGCGGTGGCGCTGTTCGGCTGCTGGTCGAGCGGCAGCCGCAAGGCGGTGCTCCCGCTCCTCGAGGAGCGGGACAGCCTGCTCTTCTATCCGGTGCAGTACGAGGGGAACGAGACGGAGCGGAACGTGATCTACGGCGGGCAGGTGCCCAACCAGCAGGTCCTCCCCGCGCTCGACTGGCTGCGGAGCGGGCCGGGGGGCGAGCGGAAGAAGTTCTTTCTCCTCGGTTCCGACTACGTCTACCCGCGGACGACGAACTTCATCGTGCGGAAGTGGCTTGCCGGCACCGATGCCGAAATCGTCGGCGAGGAATACTTTTCGCTCGACACCGAAGACTTCGCCCCGGTGGTGGCCCGCATCCGAGAGAGCGGGGCCGACTGTATCCTCAATACCGTCAACGGCGCCGGGAACATCGCGCTGTTTGCGGCGCTGGCGGAGGCCGGGGTCGATCCGGCGAAGGTTTCCCTCGTATCGACGAGCGTCTCGGAAGACGACCTGCGGAGCATTCCGGCCGCCCATGTGGCTGGCCACTGGGTCCTGTCGAGCTATTTCCAGACCGTCGACACGCCGGCCAATGCCGCCTGGATGGCCGGTTTCCGCAGTGAGTTCGGCCAGGACCGCGTCTTCGGCGATTCGATGGAGGCCGCCTGGTGTTTGATCAATCTCTGGAAGGCGGCGGTCGAAGAGGCGGGATCGTTTGCCACCGAGGCGGTTCGCCAGGTGTTTGCCAAAGGGATCGGCTTCGATGGTCCGGGGGGACGGGTGACGATCGATCCCGCCACGCAACACGCCACGAAATACTTCCGGCTGGGACGGGTGCGTCGCGATCGGCTCTGTGACGTTGTCGTGTCGTCGGATGGTCCGCTCGCTCCCGATCCCTATCCGCAGATCGCGTTCCCCGGTTGGAAGTGCGATTGGACGAAGGGGGGGCTCGAGCCCGGCCCGGAGGTGTCGATCGATGGTTGAGTTCGACATCAAGGTCTCCGAGGGATGCCGCTGGCTCAAGGTCATCCTCGACGACGATGACGTCCGCACCGAGCGCGGCGCGCTCTACCGGATGAGCGGCGACATCGAGATGGATGTGCCGCTGCCGTCGCCGCGGGGGATGTTTGTATCGCTGTTCTCCGACGAGTCGGTGGTCAGGCCGCGGTACGTGGGCACGGGGGAGCTCTATCTCGATTCGACGTTCGGCGGCTACCACATCTTCGACGTTCAGCGGGGGGAGCGTTGGATCCTCGAGCATCGCTGCTTCTGGGCCTCCGAGGGGGAGGTGAAGCTCGCGATCCACCGCGAGAGGATCTGGACGTCGTACTGGGCCGGCGAGGGATTACTCTGGTACAAGACGGCGCTGGTCGGGGAGGGGAAGGTGGTCCTGAGCGTCGATGGCCCTATCGAGGAGATCGAGCTCGACAATGAACGGATCGTGATCGACGGGGGATTCGCGGTGGCCCGAACCAGCGGGATCACGATGCGGCTGAAGCGCCCCGCTCGCTCCTATTTCAGCCACTGGCTCTCCGGGCAGAAGCTGTCGTCCGTCTACGAAGGGACCGGACGGCTGTTCATCTGTGCCGTTCCTTACTGGCGGCAGCGATTGCAGAAGTCGAAGGAAGCCGACTCCCTCGCGTACGGCTGAGATGCCTGACCTCGACCACTTGCCGGGCCGGTTAGGGCATGGGTGCCACTCGGATCGCTTGCCTGTGCCGTCGGCCCGCTGCCGGGGAATGGGTCTTCGTCGGCTGTTGACGCTGGCCGGAGTGCTCCTCCTTCCCGTGATCCGCGCCCAGGCCTGTCCATTCTGCGGGCCGGTTGGCGAATCGCTCTCCCGGCGCCGCGATACGGCAGGCTACGTCTGCATCGCGGAGGCTCTTGATCGGGCCCGGCCCGACGCCTCCGGACTCCTCGCTGGAGCGTTCCGGGTGATCCAGGTGCTCCCTCACACTCCCGGCCGCGTCGAGGGCGACCCCCCCGTCTTGATCACCGCCCGGGTCGCGGCGCCGGTGGAGGGAACGGCGGTACTGTTCGGATCGACCGATTCCCCCCCGCTCTGGACGGCGGTGGCGGCGGACGAGACGCTCCTCGGGCATGTCGTCATGGCGCCAGCGATCACGGAGCCTGTCGGCGAACGGCTGTCGTGGTTTGCGGCCAGACTCGAACACCCCGAACCGGCGATCGCCGACGATGCGTTCGCGGAGTTTGCCGTCGCCCCCTTCCCTGCCGTTCGGGAAGCAGCGGAGGCACTCGCGGCGCGGCCGCTGGCGGCCTGGGTGGCCGATCCTGCCACCGACCAACGGCGACGGGGGTTTTACGGCCTCGCGCTCGGCGTCGTCGTGGCGGAGGGATCGTCCGGCGGGAAGAGGCTGTCGTCGGCCGCTCTCCGCACGGCGCTCGAGACCGCTGGCGGCGACTTCCGCGCCGGGGCCGATGGACTGATGGCGGGGATCCTCGTCGCCGAGGGCGTCGAGGGGCTCGATTGGCTCGCCGACCGGGCCAGTCCCGATCGGCCGGTCGACCAGCGGCAGCTCCTCGCGGCCCTCCGCTTTGCCAGGGAGTATCTCACCGGGACGATTCCCCCCGGAAGGATCTCCGCGGTGACGGCCCAACTGGCCCAGAGCCCAGCGGTGGCTGCCCTAGCGATCATCGATCTGGCTCGCGCGGAGGCTTGGGGTGAGGTCGATGCGGTGGCAGCGTGGTGGGATGCGGCCACCGACGATCCGCTTATCCGTCGTGCCGTTGCCGGGTATCTCGTTGCCTGCCCATCGGCTGCGGCGCGGGATCACCTCGAACGGATCGGCCGAGAAGATCCGGCGGGATTGTCAGCCGCCCGAGCAGCGGCGGACCTCCCCTTGGGACGCTGAAGCACGCGTTGGCATCGGCCGCAGCCGAGTTCTCTCGACGACGCGCTACCGCCCCTGCGTCGCCGCGGCATCGGCGGGCGTGCTGATGACCCGTCCCGACGGAGCGTTTTCGGCTTTCCAGCCGGTGAGGACGTTGCCCCATGGCTTGGCCGTTTCCAACGTGGTCCGCGAGACCGGCATGAGTACCGACGGCACGGCCGGCGGGAGCAGCGCCGCGGCGGCGGGGCTGGCGGCCTTGGCCGGATTCGGCAGCGGCGCGGGCGTCGGAATCTCCTCGAGCGGATTGCCGCCGGCCGGAGCCTTTCCGTCGCCCGCCGGCTTGGGGGCGGGCGTCGCCGTCTCTTGAAGAGTGGCCGGATCGCGGGGGGGAAGTTGATTGGCCTCGGTGCCGGCGCCGATCCCGTCGAAGTTTTGCGTGATCGGACCGCGGCTGAAGACGCCGGGGCGAGAGTGTCCGTAGTCGAGGAACAAGCTCGCATCCCGCTGCCGGGCGCGGCGGTAGGAATCGAAGTAGGCCTTGCCGGGCCACGGGCCTTCGGCGAGGAACACGCCGTTGTATTCGAGGAGCGAGCCTTTGCGGAAATGGAGCTGGGCTATGGAGCGGTTGTAATCGACGATCGCCCGGTAGTAAGCGCTCTCGGCGTCGGCCCGGCGGCGTTGGGCGTCGAGGAGCTGGTCGAGGGTCACGGTGCCGGCATCGTAGGCCGCCTGCACCGCTTCCACCTGACGCTCGGAGGCGACGCGACGGTTGAAGTTGGTCTGGGAGAGAGCGAAGTTTGTGTCGACGTTCCGGACCGCCTCGACCAGCGCGTGGGACACTTCCATCTCCTCGTCCTGGAGCCGGGAGCGTTCGCGGGCGAGCTGGAGCTGGTAGTTGCGGACGGTGGAGAGCTCGCGACGGAACCCGATCGGCATGAGGAACTGCG
>CANGGC010000315.1 GCA_947453125.1 Planctomycetaceae bacterium
GGCCGGTGCGCGGACGGCGGCAGCAAAGACTTGAGCGCGGTGGGCGGCGTTGACCCAGGTGCCGGCCCGCTCGGCGAACCCGGCTGCCGGAAGCCTCCAGGTGGCGAGCTTCGAAAGCGGGGAATCGAACAGATCCTGGACGACCAAGCAGCGGAGCCGGCCGAACGGCGCGGCGGTCGCGTCGTCGATCCAGGCGTGGGGATAGCCGGCGGTGATCCACGCGGCGGCGAACTCGCCGGCGCTGACAGCCGCAACGAGATCGCCCCAGCCTCGCTCTTCCGATTCGAAGAGGGCCACGACGGCCTCAACACCCCGGCGATTCGGGCACTTCTCAGCCCGGATCGTGAAGCCACCCGGGAACGACTCGTCGCTGCCGGAGACGGGGACATGCCCCACGAACAGTGCCGCCTGCTGGTCGATCGAGCGGGCGGTGGCGCAGAGCATCCACGCCTCTTCGAGCGTGAGCATCGGCGACACGGCGACGGCGAGCCGGCCGGCGCCGGAGAGCTCCTGGCGGAGTCGCGTCGTCACGTCCGACCACTCCACCGTCTCGCGGTCATCGTTGCTCGACACGAGCCTGCCGGCAGAGAGGAGCCGGGCGGGATCGTGGAGGTGGTGCCAGCCGTACCGGCCGTCGTCGCACATCCACCACTTGTTGACGTGGGGATTTTCCCGCGGCTTGAGGCGGTAGACCGTGTCCTGGTTGTGTTCGGTGACGATCGAGCATCCTGCCGAGCAGCCGCCGCAGACGTTCGACTCGCGCTTCAGGAACCAGACCCGCTGCTGGTAGAGGAAGTCCTTGTCGCCGAGGGCGCCGACCGGGCAGAGATCGACGACGTTGCCGGAGAGCTTGTTGTCGAGGGGAAAGCCGGGGAAGACCGAGATCTCCTCCTTCGAGCCGCGGTTGACCACCATCAGCTCGCTCGTCCCCGACACCTCGCGGGTGAAACGCACGCAGCGGGTGCACATGATGCAGCGGTCGACGAACAGCGTGACGGTCGGGCCGACATCGCGCCGGCGGCTGTGGAACGGATGGATATCGGTGCGCCGCTCCGCCTGGCCATGTTCGAAGTGGTAATCTTGGAGCAGGCATTCGCCCGCCTTGTCGCAGATCGAGCAATCGATCGGATGATCGATGAGCAGCGCCTCTTCGACACGGGCGCGGCTGTCCTTGACCAGCGCCGTGTTGGTGACGATGACGGTGCCGTCCTTGGCCGGCGTCTGGCAGCCGGGGACGAGCTTCGGCATCATCGTGACCTTGCCGGTGGCCGCATCGCGGGTGCCGGTCTCGATGAGGCACATCCGGCAGCTGGCCACCACTGACAGGCCGGGGTGCCAACAGTAGTGCGGGATCTCCACGCCGGCGCGGCGCGCAACCTCGATGCAGTTGAGCCGCTCGTGAGCGCCGATCTCGATGTCTTTACCGTCGACGATGACTGTGGGCATGTGGCGTCAGGAGGAGGAAAAGGTGCCTGCCACCACGTTCATGGGGCAATTCGGCACGGAGGGTTGGCTGTCTGAAAATGGTGGCTGGCACCTTTTCCGGTCGGGATCAGTGGGCTCCGACGATCGGGAGGGCGGGGACGGGGTCGGTGACCATCCAGCCGGAGGGATTCGTCCGCTTGATGTAGTCCTCGAACTCGCCACGGAACTTCTTGATGGCATTCTTGATCGGCCAGGCTGCCCCGTCGGCGAGGCCGCAGATCGTCGACCCGGGCATCATGCCCATGGTGTTGCCGATCTCGGCGAGGAGGTCGAGATCCTTGAGCCGGCCCTTGCCGGCGCGGATCCGTTCGAGCATCCGTAGCGACCAGGCGGTGCCCTCGCGGCACGGCGTGCACTGTCCGCAGGATTCGTGGGCAAAGAACCGGCAGGAATTGTGGAGGAAGTCGACGATGCTCACCGTCTCGTCAATGACGACGACAGCGGCGGTGCCGAGGCCGAGGCAGCCGACCTTGCCGGGGCCGGCGAAGTCAAGCGGAGTGTCGAGCTCCGCCTCCGTCAGCAGGCCCATCGAGATTCCGCCGGGGATCACGGCCTTCGCCTTCCGCCCCTTCCACACCCCGCCCCCCTGGCCATCGATGAGCTGGCGGGCAGTGATGCCGAGGGGGGCCTCGTAGCAACCGGGGCGTTCGACGTGGCCGGAGAGGCAATAGAGCTTCGGCCCGTAGCTCCCCGGATCACGCGGGTTGTTCGGGTCGGAGGGAACGCCGATCGAACGAAACCAATCGACTCCGCGACGGGCGATCTGAGCGACACAGGCCATCGTCTCGATGTTGTTGACGACCGTCGGCTTGCGGAAGAGCCCCTCGATCGCCGGGAATGGCGGCTTGATCCGTGGCCAGGCTCGCTTCCCCTCGAGGCTCTCGATCAGCCCCGTCTCTTCACCACAGATGTAGGCGGCCGCACCGCGGTGGAGGTGGAGATCGAGCGAGAAGCCGCTCCCCTGGATGTTCTTGCCGAGGAGCCCCGCGGCGTAGGCCTCGTCGATCGCCCCTTGGAGGCGATCCCAGGACTGCGGATATTCGTAGCGGAGGTAGATGTAGGCGGTGGTGGCCCGCGTCGCATAGGCCGAGAGGATGATCCCCTCGATCACCTGGTGCGGGTCGTCCTCCATCAGGATCCGGTTGTTGAACGTCCCAGGTTCGCTCTCGTCGGCGTTGATGCACAGATAGATCGGGCCGGGATGATCCTTGGGAAGGAACGTCCACTTCAGCCCCGTGGGGAATCCGGCGCCGCCCCGGCCGCGGAGGCCGGAAGCCTTCACCAGCTCGATCACGTCCGTCGGCTGCTTCTCCTTGAGCAGACGCTCAAGCGGCGCGTAGCCGCCGCGGCTGCGATAGCTCGCGAGCGTGTAGCTCCCGGCAACGCCGACGGCTTCGAGAAGAACCGGTTGGAAGGTGGTCATGGGATCGTTGGAGAGGGCGGCGGCGGGGGAGGTGAACGGCTCAGGATGGCTTTCCGGCCCGGGCCCGGGCATCGCGGACGAAGGCCTCGGCCGATTCCTTGGTGAGGTTCTTGTGGAGCGTCTTGCCGGCGAGCATGCAGGGGGCGAAGTCACAGGCCCCGAGGCACTCGGCCGGTTCGACCGTGAGAGCCCCATCGGCGGTTGTGCCGTAGGGATCGATCCCCGCGGTATGGCAGATGTGGTCGAGGATCTCCTCGCCCCCCCGCAGCGCACACGAAATCGAACGGCAGACCCAAGCGCGGGTCTCGCCCGACGGCTTGTCCTGCGGGAAGAATTGATAGAAGGAGAGCGTGTCTTGAACCTCGGCCGGGGCGAGGCCGAGGAGTTGGGCCACCTCGACGACGGCCTCGTACGGCACGTACCGCAGCACATCGTTGACGATGTGCAGGGCCGGCAGCGTCAGCGCGCGACGGTTCGGATAACGGGGCGCGAGCGCCTCGATCCTTGCAACCATCTCGGGCGTCAGGATCCGCTGGGTGGTGGTCATGGGGCGGGAGGGGAAGGGGGCTGGTCGGACGGTTGGCGAGGGGGCGGTTGGCTGGGGCGGTTCAGCGATCGAGTTCGGCGGCGATGATGTTGAGGCTGCCGAGGACGGCGACGACGTCGGAGAGCGTGTGTCCCCGAATCAGCTGAGGGAAGAGCGAGAAGTGGAGCACGGAGGGGGGGCGGCAGCGAGCCCGATAGGCGGTGTCGTCGCCGTCGCCGACAACATAGAAGCCGAGTTCGCCGTTGGGGGCTTCGGTGGCTGCGTATGACTCCTCGTACGGCACCTCGAACGAGCGGTTGCTCATCGAGAGTTCGAAGTGGGAGATCGTCCCCTCGATCGTCGAATAGACCTGCTCCTTCGTCGGTCGCGCGACCCGCTGGTCGACGCCGACGTTCACCTCGCCGGCGGGGATGTTCTCGATCGCCTGATTGAGGATCTTCAGGCTCTCGCGCATCTCCTGCATGCGGACGAGGTAGCGGGCGTAGCAATCGCCGGCGGCAGCGCAGCAAATCTGGAAGTCGTAGTCGGAGTAGGCGAGGTAGGGCTCGTCCTTCCGCAGGTCGCGGGTGACGCCGCTGGCCCGGGCCACAGGGCCGGTGGCGCCTCCGTTGATCGCCTGCTCCTTCGTGAGGACGCCGACCCCCTTCGTGCGGTCCACGAAGATCCGGTTGCGGGTCAGCAGCCGTTCCATGTCGTCGAGCGTCTTGGGAAAGGTGCGGAGGAAGGTGCGGATCTTCTCAATCACCAGCGGCGTGAAATCATGGGAAACCCCGCCGACCCGAGTGTAGCTGTTGGTGAACCGGGCCCCGCAGAGCGTCTCGAAGATGTCGTAGATCACCTCGCGCTGGTAGAAGCCGTAGAGGAAGAACGTGAACGCCCCCGTGTCGAGCCCCACCGCACCGTTGCAGAGGAGGTGGTCGCTGATCCGGGCCAGTTCGGCGATGATCGTGCGGATCACCTTGCAACGCGGCGTCAGATCGATTCCCAGGAGCGTCTCCACGGCATGGTGCCAGGCGACGTTGTTGGCCATCGGCGAGATGTAGTTCATCCGATCGGTGACCGTCACGTACTGGTTGAACGTGAGGTGCTCGCCGATCTTCTCAAA
>CANGGC010000316.1 GCA_947453125.1 Planctomycetaceae bacterium
GCCGTTGGGGGCCTCGATGGCGGCGTACGACTCCTCGTACGGCACCTCGAACGAGCGGTTGCTCATCGACAGTTCGAAGTGGGAGATCGTCCCCTCGATCGTCGAGTAAACCTGCTGCTTCGTCGGGCGCGCCACCCGCTGGTCGACACCGACGTTCACCTCGCCGGCGGGGAGGTTCTCGATCGCCTGATTGAGGATCTTCAGGCTCTCGCGCATCTCCTGCATGCGGACGAGGTAGCGGGCGTAGCAGTCGCCGGCCGCGGCACAGCAGATCTGGAAGTCGTAATCGGCGTAGGCGAGGTAGGGCTCGTCCTTCCGTAGGTCGCGGGTGACGCCGCTGGCACGGGCCACCGGACCGGTGGCGCCGCCGTTGATCGCCTCCTCCTTCGTCAGCACGCCGACCCCCTTCGTGCGGTCGACGAAGATCCGGTTGCGCGTCAGCAGCCGTTCCATGTCGTCGAGCGTCTTGGGGAAGGTGCGGAGGAAGGTGCGGATCTTCTCGATCACGAGCGGCGTGAAGTCCTGGGAGACCCCGCCGACCCGGGTGTAGCTGTTGGTGAACCTGGCCCCACAGAGCGTCTCGAAGATGTCGTAGATCACCTCACGCTGGTAGAAGCCGTAGAGGAAGAACGTGAACGCCCCCGTGTCGAGTCCCACCGCCCCGTTGCAGAGGAGATGGTCACTGATCCGGGCGAGCTCGGCGATGATCGTGCGGATCACCTTGCAGCGCGGCGTCAGATCGATCCCCAGAAGCGTCTCCACGGCATGGTGCCAGGCGACGTTGTTGGCCATCGGCGAGATGTAGTTCATCCGGTCGGTGACCGTCACGTACTGGTTGAACGTGAGGTGCTCGCCGATCTTCTCAAATCCCGAATGGAGGTAGCCCATCTCCGGCATCGCATCGACGACCCGCTCACCCTCGAGTTTGAGGACGAGCCGCAGGGTGGTGTGCGTCGCGGGGTGCTGGGGGCCGAAGTTGAGCGTCCAGAGGTAGTCCTCCTCGCGGGTGGCCGCCGGACGGACGCGGGTGTCGTGATCGGGGGCGATCGACATGGTGGCCTGGGGGCTTTGAGGAACGGGTGGGAGGAGTGTCGGGGGAGCGTGAAATAGCCGGAGGGGATGGATGACGCGTCAGCCGTCCTCGCGGGTGAGGACGGGGAAGTTGTGGCGTTCGCCGCGCCCCTGGAGCGGGTAATCCTTGCGGAGCGGATGGGCGGTGAACTGTTCCGGCATCATCAGACGGCGGAGGTCGGGGTGGCCGACAAACCGGATCCCGAACATGTCCCACACCTCGCGCTCGAGCCAATCCGCCGAGCGCCACACACCGACGACGCTCCGCACGGCAGGGTCGGGATCGTCGACGAACACCCGCACGGTGAGCCGGCGGGCGGTGGCGGTCGAGGCGAGGAGGTACACCAGGCCATAGCGCCGCGTGGCGCCGCGGTATTCGAGGTAGTCGACGCAGGTGACATCGACGAGGAGATCGAAGCCGGCCGCGGCGAGGAAGGAGAGGACCTCGAGCGAGGCCGGTTCACCCACCACGACGCGTGTCTGGCCACGGTATGCCGAGGTCTCGAGCCCCGGAAATTGGGCGACGAGCGTCTCGAGAATATCGGCGGTGGGGGGCTGGTCGGTCGTCATGGTGTCGTGGACGGCGGCTGGGGCGGGGTGGAGGGGGCGCTGGACGCGTGGACAAGCGCGGGGGTCAGGAGCGGGGGAAACGCAGCTCCCGCTGGATGACCGGATTGCGAGCGGCGTCGATTGAGAGCGGGCCGACCGCCTCGACGAGGGCCCGCTTGCGGAGCTGACGCTCGCGCGTTTCGAACTCCCGGCCGGCGATCGTCCCCTCAGCCTGGATCTTGTCCTGGAGGTCGATGATCGCCTGGATGAGCTGCTCGGGCCGGGGAGGACAGCCGGGGACGTACATGTCGACCGGGATGAAGCGGTCGATCCCCTGAACCACCGCATAGGTGTCAAACACACCGCCGGTGCTCGCGCAGGCCCCCATCGAGATGCACCACTTTGGCTCGTGCATCTGCAGCCAGATCCGCTGGAGGACCGGAAGCATCTTCATGGCGACCCGTCCGGCCACGATCATGAGATCGCATTGCCGCGGGCTGAAGCGGAACACCTCGGCGCCGAAGCGCGCGAGGTCGTGCTTGGCAGCCCCGGTCGCCATCAGCTCGATGCCGCAGCAAGCTGTCGCGAACGGCATCGGCCAGAGGCTGTTCTTGCGGCACCAGTTCGCGAGCTCGTCGAGCCGGCTGACGACGACGTTTTCCGGCAGTTCTAACGCCACCGAAACACCCCCTTGCGCCAGTCATAGGCGAATCCGACCACCACCAGAGCGATGAACGCCATCGCCCCTGCGAACACCAGACCACGGCTCGAAACGAGTCCCTGGGAGACTGCCGCGTCGACGCCTGTCGCAGACCGGCTGGCGACCGCCCAGGGATAGAGAAAGAGGAGCTCGACGTCAAAAACCAAGAACGTGATCGCCACGAGGTGGAAGCGGACATCGAACCGGCGGCGCGTGTCATGCACCGGGTCCATGCCGCTCTCGTAGGGCATTTCCTTGACCCGGTTGGTCCGCTTGTTGGGGCCGATGAGGCTCGAACCCACGACCAGCCCGACCGACACCGCCGCAGCGATGGCAACGAACAGGAGGACGGGCAGGATCGCATCCATGGGTGAGGCCTGAACCGTGGGGAGAGGCGGGGGTAGTGCCCGATCTGGGGTGGAAGAGGACCGACCGGAACGAGGATCCGACCGGGCGACTTCGTGAAATCCTTCACAAAGTCGGCTTTGAAAAAAGCCGGAGCGCTGCTCCGGCCATTTTTTCCCGGTTGGACGGGTCGATCCGATGGGGAAGGTTATACCGTCCCGACCGGCCGGCGACGAGGTGGGGTTCTTGGCCGTCCAGCGGGGTCAGAAGTTTCCGAGGCTCATCCCGACATAGGCACCCCACGTCCCGACCCCGATTGACAGGCCGCTGCCGACGCGGGCATTGGAAAAAGGAGGGCTGCCGCCGCTCCCCCCCGAATTGCTCCGGTAAGGGGAATAGGAGGCACTCGAGTTCATCTTCGACGTGGCCGCGAGCGAGGCATCAGCGGTGGCCTTGCGGTTGGCCGCGGCGACGTCGGCGAGGACCTTCCGGCTGCTATCGAAGGCCGCCTGCCGATCCTTGAGATTCTGGCGGGTGCGTTCGATCTTTTGGATCTCCTGGGAGAGCTGGGCGGCAGTCATGTCGACGACGTTGGGGACATCCTTGAGGACGTCGGCCCGTTTGCGGTCGGTCATCGCCGAGAGGTATTGCCCCATCCAGGCCCTGGCTTCCTGGGCTTCGGGTGCGTCGATGATCTTGAACTTCGCCTCGAGGTCGTCGAGGAGGTATTCCAGCTCCTGCGGCGACATCTTCATCACCTTCGTATTGAAATCGGCTTTGATCCGCTGCACCTCACGCGGCGGATAGATCTTCTGGACGGAGAGCCATTCCCCCAGCTCGAAGATCGCCCGGCGCCACCGGGAGCTCTGGAGGATTTCCGCCTTCGCGGCCATCGATTCCTGGGCGTCGTCCTGCTCGGTGGTCGCCGCCGGCGGATCGGCGGCCTGGCCGACGAGCGGACGGAGTCCAACTCCAAGAACCCCCGCCACGACGGCACAGGCCAAGAGGCAGGGAAGGAGCGGCTTGAAAAGCTTGGTGGGCATGGGGGAGGCAGAGGGGGTCATTCAGAGGGTTCCCCGGGCTTACGGGTCATCGTCATGGTCACCGCGGCACGGTTGGTGGCCCCGGCATGGGTCGGCAGCGACTGGAAGGTGCACTCATCCTTGCCGTCGTAGAGATAGTGGTTGATGGTCGAGGTCTGGCTTCCGTCGGGATGGACGGTCGTCGTCCGCGACACCCACACCCCCTCCTCAAGCGACCAATCCGCCTCGGAATGGCTGCCATCGGTGCTGAAAGACCAGGAGTGGAGCCGGCGGGTGAGGGGATCCCAGCCGATCCGCTGCGAGACCTGCAATCCCTCGCTCCCATCGGGCGACGTGATCGTGGTTTCGCGGAGGAGGTAGGTGCCGGTGGGATTCCATTGAACGCTCATCTCCATCCGGGGGGGCGTCACGTTTTCGCCGTCGAGTTTCTGCCCGTCGACGGTCACGGTCCAGTCGCCAACGAGCCAATCAAGGTCGGTGAGCCTTGCTGACGTCTCCGGCGGATCGGTGCGCCATTCGCGCAGGCTTGCCACCTTCCAGCCGTCGGCCTGCTTCACCCACGTAGCGGCGAACCGACCGTGATGGGGGGTGGAGGCTCCGGGGGGGGTGACAACGACGGTGCCGTCCTCAAGGGCCACTGAGTCAGAAAGCAGCCGGATCGAGACCTCCTCGATCGCGAACGAGGGGCGGGCCTGCCCCTCCGCGGCGGGCTTCAGGCCCGCAACGCTCTCCCGTCCGCGGAACACCTGCCCCATGTCGTCGATGATGTCGCCATCGTCGGTCCAAAGGGCCGCGACGGCTTTTCCGTCACCGCGGGCAATCGCTTCCTGATAGCTCCGCGAGGCGGCC
>CANGGC010000317.1 GCA_947453125.1 Planctomycetaceae bacterium
ATCCGCAATTTCACCAAGCCCGATTCCTGGTCCCGGCGGTCGATCTACCTCGTCACCCCCTACGAAGTCTCCCCGCAGCGTGTGCAGCGGATCATCCTCGAGGCGATCCGGGGGAGCTTCGGGGTTCTCGAACACCCAGCGCCGTCGGTCGTGACGAGCAATTTCACCGACCGCGGGGTGGAGCACTGGGTGCGGTTGTTCACGAACGATTTCGACAAGCGCGACCGGGTCGACGGCATGGCCCGTGACCGGATCTGGTTCGCGTTGGCCCGCAATGGCATCGAGATCCCGACCGCCACGCAGTCGATCCGGCTGACCCAGCTCCCCGCTCCGCCCCTTCCGGAGCCCGCCGAGGCGAGGCTTGCCAGGCGGGTCGAGTCGCTCAAGCGTGTGGGCATCTTTTCCGGGTTGTCACCGGGGCACCTCGACCGGTTGGCCATGGAGGGGCGGGAATGTCGGTTTGCCGGCGGCGAACCGGTCATCCGCCAGGGGGATCCGGGCGAGAGCCTGTTTGTCATTCTCGAAGGGAGCGTCGAGGTGAGTGCCCGGGAGGAAGATGGCCTGCCGGTGGTGATCACGACGATCGGGCCGGGTGGATTCTTCGGCGAGATGTCGCTCATGACCGGCGAGGTGCGGTCGGCCACGATCACCGCGAAGGCCGAGTCTTGCCTCCTCGAGATCGACAAAGCGACGTTTCGTCGCGTGCTCGAGGAGCAGCCGAGCCTCGTCGAGACGCTCGGGCGCGCCCTCACCGCCCGCGCCGGGGAACGCTCCACGCTCTTGGCCCGCGACGGCCGCCGGGAGGATCCCCCGCAGCCGGATCTGTTTCAGAGGATCAGGGATTATTTTGCGATGTGACTGGCGGAGGACTGTCATCCCCCCAGCCGCGACCTCCCCCAGCCGCGCCCTCCCCCACTCGGAGCCACCCGCGCCATGCGGATCGAACTTCTGCCCTCGAGTATCCCGTCGTCTGACGCGCAGTTCCTCGTGTCGTTCATCATCAACGACACCGTGGCGATCGATGCCGGCGCCATCGGCTTCCTGGCCGATCTCGAGCGCCAGCGGGCGATCCGCCACGTGTTCATCACCCACGAACACCTCGACCACATCGCCAGCCTGGCGATCTTCCTCGAGAACGTCTACGAGCCGGGCCCCGACTGTGTCGAACTGCTCGCCGCACCGGAGGTCCTCGAGTTCCTCCACGGCGACGTCTTCAATGGCCGAGTGTGGCCCGACTTCTTCGAGCTCTCGAGCCCCGAAAACGCCTTTCTGAAGACGACTGTCCTCGAGCCGATGGTGCCGGTGGTGCGAGGGGGATTGACCGTCACGCCGGTGCCGGTGTCGCACGGGGTCGAGACCCTCGGGCTCGTCGTCGACGACGGCCGGGCTGCCGTCGGTTTCCCGTCCGACACCGGCCCCACCGAACACCTCTGGTGCCATCTCGGCGCGATGCCGCATCTCAAGGCGGTGTTCCTCGAGGCGAGCTTCCCCTCGAGCCTCAGTGACCTCGCCACGCTGACCGGGCACCTCTGCACGCGCACCTTCCCGCTCGAGGCGGCGAAGCTCCCCGCGCGGGTGCGGAAGATCGTCGTCCACCGCAAGGTGCGGTATGCCGCCGAGATCGCCCGCGAGATCGCGGCGCTCGGCCTCGACAACGTGGAGCTCGTCCGGCCCGGATACGGATACGAGTTTTGACGTCGGTCAGCGAGCGCCGAGGGCTCAGCCCTTCCCGCGGCCTTGGCGCTTCCGGTCGTGCTCCGAGAGGAGGATCTTGCGGAGACGGATGACGTCGGGGGTGACCTCGATCAGTTCGTCGTCCTCGATGTATTCCAGCGACTCCTCGAGCGACATCCGCCGCGGGGGCTTGAGGAGGATGTTGCGGTCGCTGCCAGACGCCCGCATGTTGGTCAGCTTCTTCTCCTTCGTCGGGTTGACGATCATGTCGTCACCGCGGGCATTTTCCCCGACGACCATCCCCTCGTAGACCTCGTCACCCGGCTCGATGAACAGGTCAGCCCGTTCCTGGAGGCCGTCGAGGCCGAAAGCGACCGCCTTCCCTGGAACCATCGAAATCAGCACGCCGTTGGCCCGGCCCGCCACTTCCCCTTCCATCGGGCTCCACTTCTCGAAGCGGTGGTGCATGATCGCCGTCCCCTGCGTGGCGTTGAGGACGCGCGTCCGCAGTCCGATCAGGCCCCGGGCCGGGATCGAAAACTCGGCATGGGCAAACTCGCCGCGGTTCCCCATGTGGCGGAGCTGTCCGCGGCGCGAGCCGGTCAGTTCCATCACCGGCCCGAGCTTGTCGTGGGGGACCTCGACAACGAGCGACTCGAACGGCTCGAGCGTCTTGTCACCTTCCTTGTGGAGAATGACGCGCGGCTTTCCCACCGAGAGCTCGTAGCCCTCACGCCGCATCGTCTCGATGAGAACAGAGAGGTGGAGCAAGCCGCGGCCCGACACGGAGAAGTTGTCGGAGCCCTCGATCGGCTCGACGCGGAGGGCGACGTTCCGCTCGAGCTCCTTCATGAGCCGGTCGCGGAGGTGGCGGGTGGTGAGAAACTTGCCGGAGCGGCCCGCCAGCGGGGAGCTGTTGACGCCGAACACCATGTTCAGCGTCGGCTCGTCGACCGAGAGACGCTCGAGGGGGCGGGGATCGGCCGGGTCGCAGATTGTGTCGCCGATCTCGACGTTCTCCATCCCGCTGACGGCGCAGATGTCGCCGGCGGTGGCCTCTTCGGCGTCCACCTTCCCCAGCTTGTCGAAGAGTTGCAGCGCGACGACCTTCGCCGGCACGAGCGTGCCCTTGGATGTCGAGCGGACGATCTGCTGCCCCTTGTTGATCTTCCCCGACTCGAGCCTGCCGACGGCGATCCGACCGACGTAATCCGACCAGTCGAGGGTGGTGACGAGCATCCGCAGCGGCGCCGTCGGATCGACCGCCGGGCCGGGGATTTTCTCGATCACGAGGTCGAGCAGCGGCGCCATCGTCCCTTCGCGGGCCGTGACATCGTGCGAGGCGAAGCCGTGCCGCGACGAGGCGTAAACAAAGGGGAAATCGGCCAGGTCGTCGTCGGCGCCGAGTTCGAGGAACAGGCCGAGGATCTCGTCGAGGACCTCGAGCGGCCGGGCGTCGGGGCGGTCGATCTTGTTGACGACGACCACCGGACGGAGCCGGGCCTCGAGCGCCTTGGAGAGGACGAATCGGGTCTGGGGCATCGGCCCTTCGGCGGCATCGACGAGGACGAGGGCCCCGTCGGCCATGCGCAGCACCCGTTCCACCTCGCCGCCGAAGTCGGCGTGGCCCGGGGTGTCGATGATGTTGATCTTCGTCCCCTTCCAGTCGACCGAGATGTTCTTGGCGAGAATGGTGATCCCGCGTTCACGCTCGAGGTCGTTGGAGTCGAGGATCCGCTCGCCGGAGAGTTGGCTGGCGCGGAATTGCCCGCTCTGGCGGAGGAGGCAGTCGACAAGCGTCGTCTTGCCATGATCGACGTGCGCGATGATGGCAATGTTGCGGATGTCGGAGCGGCGGGGGAGCGAGACGGAGGGGGCGTCGGAGGCGGAGGGGCCGGACATGGGGTGCTGCCCGGCGGACCGGGCTTCTCGGGGCGGGTGGGGACGCGCTCGCGGGGATCGGGAGCGGGCGGGATCGGGCCAGTGGAGGGGAAACCTTCCAGTATTCCCGACCGGAGGTCTTCCCGTCCAGTGAGGAAGGCGTGTGGGCCACGCCAGCCGCTTCCCCGTCAGTCGCCGCGGCGGGCGGCGGCATAGAGCCGGTCGAAAAGATCGGTTGGGGGCTCCCCCCCCTTCAACTCCGTCCAGGCGGCGCGGAGGGGGGGCGTTTCCGGGGCTGCAGCGGCGGTGCTTGTCTCCGCGGCGCGGGCCGCGGCGGTGGGGCCGACGAACACCGCCACCAGTTCGTCCCCGCCGAGTCGGGAGAGAAGTCGGGCATCGGGGGCGAGCGAGCGCAGTCGTTCGGCGGCCTGGCGGAGGAGCGCATCCCCGGCGGTGAAGCCGTGGACAGTGTTGGTTTGCTTGAGGCCGACCACGTCGACGAGCACGCAGGCGATTCCGGACGCAGTCGCAGTCTTGTCGTCCCCCCCGAGCAGCGATTCGAGGGCATCCCGTGCCGAGAGCCCGGTGAGCGGATCGAGGGCTGGGCCGTGGTCGTGGTGGCAGGCATGAACCACGGTCCGGCGGCGGGAGCAGGCCGGCCCCTGAGGGCGGCGGGAAGGATCGCGGTGGCCGGCGGAGGAGAGGATCACGGGACCACGCTTTGAGTGGGGAGAGTGCATCCCGGGGCGATCGAGCCACCGGGAAAGGACTGGCTTGGACACCAGGCCGGTGCCAGCGGGAGCGGCGGCTCAATGGAGACGGAGGGACTCGAACCCTCAACCCCCGCGTTGCAAACGCGGTGCTCTGCCAATTGAGCTACGTCCCCGAACGTGGATCGTGCCCATCAGCCGCAGCCGAGCCCGAACCACCAACCAGCTCTGTCCAGGCCACTCCGCCGCGGCCGGGTCCCGAACCACCAACCGGCTCTATCTCGTGCCCA
>CANGGC010000318.1 GCA_947453125.1 Planctomycetaceae bacterium
CCGAGACGATCGACGGCGTCGAGAACCATGCCGACGGCGGTGTCGAGATCCTCGGTGATCGCCGCCACCTCGGCACGCTTGCTCGTGCCACCGTCGGCGGCGAGCCGCGCGTACTTGGCCTTTGTCTGGGCAAGTGCGTTGCCCGGGGCATGGAGGGCATTCCAGGAGAGCTGGACGTAGAACGGTTTCCCCGCCTCCCCGGCGCGGCGCATGAAGCCCTCGGTGCGCTTGGCCATCCCGAACAGATCGACCGGATTGGGATCAGTGAAGGCAAAGGCCTGCTCGTTGCCGGTGTCGCCGTCATGGTCGTCGTAGCCATGTTCACCGGGGCCGCCGCCGCCGATGTGCCACTTTCCGTAATGCGCGGTTGCATAGCCGGCCCCGCGCAGCAACTCGCCGATCGTCACCGCCTCGCGGGGGATCGATCTTGTATTCCGCGGCTCTATCATCCGATGGCCGGTCTCCGCAGGGGCGGCCTTCGTCCAATGGAGCGCGGCGGGAGTCCGCCCGCACTGGATGCTGATCCGCGACGGGGAGCAGACCGGTGCCGGGGCATACGCATTCGAGAATCGCATCCCCTGTCCGGCCAAGGCCTCGAGGCGCGGCGTCTGGAACTCGGTCGACGCCGCAACGTCGGGAGCCATCGCCACCGATAGCCCGTCCCACCCCTGATCGTCGGCGATCATGAGAATGATGTTCGGCCGATCGTCGGCAAGCGCGGTCCCGGCCCCGACGATCACCCCAGCACACCGTGCCAGCGAGACGAGCGCGGCACATCCCGCGACCAAGAATCTGTTCATCGTATTCTCTCTCTGCCTTCTCGGGCCCCAGGCCGCAACCAACCCGCTGATGGGCATCATTCCCAGTCGACGGGGCGAGTCGCTTCGTGGTGATGGGCGTGGTCGAAAAACTCGGCGGGGAGTTTGGCGCGATCGACAAGCTCGAGGACAACGCTTTCGGGTCCCGGGCCATCCCCCGACAGCCCGGCAATCTCGATTCGTTCCGGGCCCGCCTCGTCGTTGGCATGGAAGTGGATCGTGGCCCGGGCCGGGCCCCGATGGCGGCGGTCGGTGCAGACGGCGTCGAGCCGGAGCCGGCCTTCGGCATCGGGGGCGTCGACGAGGCTGAGGGCATATCCCTTGCGGAAGCCGGCGAGGCCGTCGGCGAGGGAGAGGAAGGGGAGGTCGTCGCGCTCCCCGGGAATGCCGCGGCGGAATCGACGCGGATCCTCGCTGAGATGGACATGCCCCGTCGGCGGCACCGACCAGCCGAGCGTGCCGTCGCATCCATTGATAAACGCCGTGCCATCGGCGAACGTGCGAATGAAAACGAATCGATCGGCCCCGCGGACGAAGAGCCTGGCACCGTCGACGCCCGGCTTGCGCCCGCCGACATCGGCGGGGACCGGATCGGGCACGCCCCCCGGTCCATGGTCGACGACGCGGATCGCATACTGCCTGTCGGTCGCCGCGGCCGACGCGCGGACGAGCCTTTCAAGAGCCGCCAAGGCACTGGCCGAGGCGTTGGCCGGGGCAGGGCGGAGGAGGAGGAGGCTGCCGACGGCGAGCACCGCCGCCATGCCGAGCGGCAGGGTTAGCCGGAACGCACGGGATCGGTGCATGGCCGGCGGTGGCACGGACGATTCCGCCCCGATCGTAGCGGCCGAAGCAGAAGCCTCACCTCGCAGCAGATCGATGAGCCGGTCGTGGACGAGCACCGCCCTGGCGAGCCGGCCGGCGACCACGGCAGACTCAGCCACAAGGCGCCCGAGGCGGGCTTCGGCGGCATCGTCAAGCGTGCCATCGAGGTGCCCCTCGATGAGCCGGTCGAGCTCGGTGCCGTTTTCGTCGCGGGGCGCGTTCATGCGAGTCCCGGCTCCCGTTCGATGCACTCCCGGAGCCGATCGCGGACGCGCTGGAGCGCCTTGGCGACGGTGTTGGCCGTCATGCCGACCAGCGGGGCGATCGCCGCCGGCTTGAGATCATCACGATACCGCAGCTCGCAGAGCTGACGGGCCTTACTTTCGAGACCGCCGACGCACTCGGAGAGGCGGTCAAGACGTCGATAGTCGTCGGCGGGAATCGCGGCGAACGCCACGGCAAGTTGCTCGACGGCGACGCTGTCGAAGCACACCCGGGCCCGGCGGCGCGACCGCAGCCAGGTGCCGACCCGATGGCGGGCGATGCCGATCGCCCAGGGGACAAAGGGACGGGATTCGTCGTAGCTGTCGAAGGATTCGATCACCGCAACGGCTACGTCCTGGAGGAGATCATCGCGTTCGCGGAAGTCACGGACGACCGACGTCAAAAACGCCGCGACCGCCGGCTGCGCCAGAGTCCAACCCCGCGTCACTTGTCGCAGCCGCTCGTCCATCGCGCCGCTCCCGCGAGCCTGTCTGCCTTGGGCTTCCATTCCATTCTTCGCCGCCGGGAGCGAATCATGACATCGCTCTGCCGAGATTTTTTCCTGCTCTTCATCTCCCAGGCAAAGGCCCTTGTCACCCGAGCAGCATCCATGTCTGCCGGAGCGTGCCCCAGACTCCCCAAGCGAGTGGCAGGCCGACGAGGCACCAGAACGCGATCACGAGTCCCCACGCCGAGTTTTTTTCTTCGCCTGCGGCGGGCGCTTTCCCCTCATTCCTCCGAGCCGTATTGTCTCCCCCGCTCCCCGAGGCAACGATCCCCGGGGCCTCGATCGGTCGAACGAGCCAGTTGCATACGGCCCCGGCGAGCAGCACCACGGCCAGCGCCAGCATCGTCTGATCGTAGGCCCGGGCCCGGGGGAATCCGGCGCGGATCTGCGCCTCGTTGAGATAGTTGACGAGCACCGGCCCGAGGACGCCGGCGACGCTCCAGGCGGTGAGAATGCGGCCGTGAATGGCCCCCACGCTCCCGGTGCCGAAGAGGTCGGCAAGGTACGCGGGGATGGCGGCGAATCCCCCGCCGTACATCGTCAAGGCGAGACAGAGCAGCCCGCAGAACGCCGCCACGCTTCCTGCCCGCCCGGCGGCGGGCACGAGGGCGAACAGGCCCGCCCCGGCGACGAGGAAGATCGCGTAGGTGGCGCGACGGCCGATCCGGTCGGAGAGGCTCGACCAGAACAGCCGGCCGACGATGTTGAACAAGGAGAGCAACCCGGTGAATCCTGCCGCGACGGCGGCGGTTCGGGCCAATTGGGCCGCATCGAGCTCCTCAAACGGTCGATCGCTGCCGATCAGCCGGCCGCCAAACACTTCCTGGAGCATCGGCGATGCCATCCCGATAACGCCGATTCCGGCCGAAACGTTGCAGAGGAGCACGCCCCACAGCAACCAAAACTGTGGCGTGCGACAGGCCTCGGCCGCCGTGAACGACCGCGTCTTTTCAGCAGCCTGTCCCCCCTTTGGACCAGCCCAACCGGCCGGCTTCCGTCCCTCGGGTGGCACCCGATAGGCGAAGGCCCCAAGCATCATGAAGGCGAGGTAGATGACTGCCAACGTGAGGAACGTCTCGGCCACGCCAACGCTCGTCGCCGATTGATAGTGCCTCATGAGCCGGTCGGCGAGCGGCGACCCAATCATCGCCCCGCCCCCAAATCCCATGATCGCCAGGCCCGTGGCGAGCCCGCGCCGATCGGGGAACCACTTCATGAGCGTCGACACCGGCGAGATGTAGCCAAGCCCCAAGCCGATCCCCCCGATCACCCCGGCACCGAGCCAGAGGAGCCAGAGTTGGTGCAAGCGTACGGCCAGTGCCGAGAGCAGGAGCCCACCGCACCAGCAGCAGGCCGACACGAACGCCGCCTTGCGCGGGCCCACCCGCTCAAGCCAAGTGCCGAAGAGCGCCGCGCTCGAGCCGAGAAAGACAAAGAACAGCGTGTAGAGCCAGCCGAGAAGGGGCTTATCCCAGTCCCACTCCGTGGAGACGAGTCGGGCGGCGAGCGTCGCGTGGGATGGGGCGGCGACGCTGTGGTCAATCCCCACGGCGTGGGTCAACGGCAGCCAGAAGACGCTGAAGCCATACGCCATCCCGATACAGAGATGGATGCACAGCGCCGCCGGCGGCACGAGCCAGCGATTGAATCCGGGCGGCGCGACCGTTCGCGACCTGTCGAGCAGTCCAAGCATCGGTTCTCCGTTATTGAGCGTCTGGAGGATTCGGGCCCTTGCCAGCCGGCCGCAGCCGCCACCAGCCGGCGAGCACGCTCCCCAGGCACGAATGGACGACACTCGAGATGGCGCAGGGGACGGCCGCGAGGGGCTCGGCGGGGAAATGGCGCTGGGCGAGGACGACCCCCAGGCCCGAGTTCTGCATCCCCACCTCGATCGAGATCGTCCGGGCAATCGTCACGTCGTAGCCGAAGAGGCGGGCCCAGAGATAGCCGACGCCGAAGCCAATCGTATGGAGGAGGAGAACGGCACCGAGGAGCCTTGGCCCGGCGGAACGGACGGCGGCGGCGTTTTGGCCGATGATGCTCGCACACACAAGCGCGATCGTGATCACGCTCACCAGCGGCGCGATCGGGAGAACGCGGCGGACGACCCCCGGCAGCCAGCGGTTCAGCGCCATCCCG
>CANGGC010000319.1 GCA_947453125.1 Planctomycetaceae bacterium
AAGAAGATCGACGTCGCCCTCCACCTCGAAGAGCAAGGGGCTTCCGAGCCGCTCGCCAAGGAAACCTGCTTCGAATGCCATGGCGGGCACGACACTGCCCCCTGATCGACCCACGGCGGCGCCCCCAGGGCCAGGATTTGCACCATGAGCCTCTTCGAGCTACCGATCCTCCCGATGTCCGCAACAATCGCCGCAGGCGGCTGCGCCTCGGGGGGCTGTGTGACCGGCGGGTGTGCCTCGGGCGGCTGCAGCACAGCCCGTCCCGATCAGGCGAGCGAGACTTCCCGCCGGGAGTTTCTCAAGACCGCCACCACGCTCACGCTCGGGGCGATGTCGTTGACGTTGCTGCCAGGAGCCATGGCCGGCGATGAATCGTCCTCTGCCGCAACGCCCCCGGGCGGCGGCCACCCCGATGCGAAGAAGCCGATGTACGGCTTTCTCATCGATACGACGAGGTGCACCGGTGCGGGGAAGTGCCTCACCGCCTGCCGCGTCGAGAACAGCGTGCCGGAGGGACAGGCGCGAACGTGGGTGGAACGCTACGTCCACTTCAAGGATGGCCGGGTCGAGGTCGACCTCGTCCCGGAGATCGGGTACGCGGCGTCGGGCGAGCCCCAGCCGGAGGCCGAGGATGTCCTTCGCGCCTACTTCGTTCCCAAGCTTTGCAACCAATGTGTCGATGCGCCGTGCAACCAGGTCTGCCCGGTGCATGCCTCGATCAAGAGTCCGGAGGGGATCGAGTTGGTCGACGCCGATCGCTGCATCGGCTGCGGCTACTGCGTCCAGGCCTGCCCGTACGGCATTCGGTACATGAACCACGAGACGAATGTCGCCGACAAATGCAATTGGTGTTACCACCGCGTGATGCGGAACGAACAGCCGGCGTGCGTCGAGGCTTGTCCGACAGGCGCCCGGGTCTTCGGCCGGATCGATGATCCCGACAGCGAGATCTCGAAGCGGCTGGCGACGCTGCCGACGAGCGTCCTCAAGCAGCACCTCGGCACGATCCCGCTCACCCGCTACGTCGGCCTCACCGACGAGGTGACCTGATGGAGTATCACGCCCTCCACGACGCGCCGTTCGTCTTTCCCAACGATGCCCATCCGGCGTGGAGCATCATGATCGTGATCTATCCCTACATCACCGGGATGGTGGCCGGGGCATTCGTCGTCTCGACGATGTACCACGTCTTCCACCGCGAAGCCCTGCGGCCGGTGGCCCGTTTGGCCGTGGTCACGTCGCTCTGCCTGGGGTCCTGTGCCACGCTCCCACTCCTCCTCCATCTCCACCAGCCGCAGCGGGCGCTGAATGTCGTGGCGACTCCCAGCCCCAGTTCGGCGATGGCCGGGTTCGGTTTCATCTACTCCTTCTACATGCTCGTCCTCCTCGTCGACGTCTGGCTCCTGTTCAGGCCGGCGATCGTGGAGCGGGCCCATTCCGCCCCCGGCCCGTGGAAGAACGTCTACCGGGCCCTTGCCCTGGGGGTGCTGGAGATCACGCCGCGGGCGGCCGAGATCGATCGGAAACTCATCCACGCCCTCTCCGTGATCGGGATTCCGGCCGCCTGCATCCTCCATGGCTACGTAGGATTCCTGTTCGGCGCGATCAAGGCGAATCCCTGGTGGTCGACAGCGCTGATGCCGGTGATCTTTCTCACGTCGGCTGTCGTATCGGGGATCGCGGTGCTGACGCTCCTCTATCTGTTTCTCTGCCGGAGCAGCCGGATGGAGCCCGACGAGGAGTGCCTGCGGTCATTGTCTCGACTGCTGTGGATGTTCCTCGTCCTCGCGGTGACGTTCGAGTTCGGCGACCTTCTCCACGTGGCCTATGAGCGAGAGGAGGAGTGGCACGTGATCCGCGAGCTGCTCGTGACGAAGTTGCGCTTCTCCTACCTGACGCTGCAGGTGCTCATCGGCGCGCTTTTGCCGCTGCTTATCCTGCCGATCCCCGCCTTCACCCGCGTCGCGACCCCCGCCTTTCGGCATGCGTGCACCGGCGTCGCTGCCGTCCTCGTCCTCGTGCAGGTGGCGGCGATGCGGTGGAACGTCGTCGTCGGTGGTCAACTGTTCTCGAAGAGCTTCCGGGGGTTTGTCGACTATCCGGTGACATGGCTCGGTCGCGAGGGGCTGCTCGCCGCGGCCGTGGTGCTGGCGATGCCGATGCTGCTTCTCTGGGGGGCGATGAAGCTCCTCCCCGTGTGGCCCCCGAATCCGGAATCCGACTCAGGAGTGAAGGCATGATGCTGACGATGTCGATGGCTGCCCGCGTTGCTCTCCGAGCCGGTTTCCACCGCGCGATCCCACTGTTGATCCTGGTGGCGGCCTTCGCCCTTCCGGCGGGGATTGTCGTGGCGGCACCGACAGTGCCCGACACCGTGACCTGGGAAGAGGGGATCGAGTATTCGACCCCTGAAGGGGAATCCATGAAGCTCAATCTCGCCCGACCGAAGTCGGGCGAAGGTCCGTTCCCGGCGGTGATCTGCATTCACGGTGGAGGGTTTCGGGCCGGGACGCGCGACGGCTACGATCAACTCTGTGTTCGCCTCGCCGAGCGCGGGTATGTGGCGGCGACGATCTCCTACCGACTGGCGCCGAAGCACCGCTTCCCGGCCGCGGTCCACGACACGAAGGCCGCCGTTCGCTGGCTGCGGGCCCATGCCGGCGACTACCAAATCGACCCCGACCGGATCGGGGTCACCGGAGGCTCGGCCGGTGGCCACCTCGCCCAGTTTCTCGGGGTCACGGCCCACGTGCCTCGCTTCGAGGGAGACGGGGGAAACCCCGGTCAGTCGAGCGCGGTCGCCTGTGTCGTCAACGTCTACGGGCCGAGCGACTTCACCAAGTCGTATGGAAAGAGCGTCGATGCCCATGAGGTGTTGCCGCTGTGGTTCGGCGGGAATCTCGACACGCACCGCGATCTCCACATCCAGGGGAGTCCGCTGGCCTGGGTGACCCCCGATGCGGCGCCGACGCTGTGCATCCACGGAACGGAGGATGCCTACGTGGCCCATGAGCAGGCCGAGTGGCTCATCGACAAGCTCAAGGGGGCGACGGTCGAGGCCGAACTGCTCACGCTCCAGGGTGCTGGCCACGGCTTCAAGGGGGCCGACGCCGAAAAGGCCGATGCGGCGCTGTTCGAGTTTTTCGATCGCCGCCTCAAGCCGCAGCGTTGAGTCGCGACGGCCCCGTCGCAAGAGCTGACCGAATGGCGATCACGGCCCGCGGTGGAGGTGGGCGTCGAACCAGCTTCCGAACTGAATCAGGTCGAGGATCATCGTCGGCCAGCCGTGGTCGCCGCCGCGGTGGACGACGACCTTGACGGTGTGCCCCAGGGCCTCGGCCCTCGCCTTGAATCGCTCGGATTGATCGAGGGGAACGAGCCGGTCGGCGTCGCCGTGATAGATGAGCGTCGGCGGAAGATGGTCGGCGAGGAGATGGAGCGGCGAGAGTTCCCGGCCTGTCTCCGGCCAGGTCGTCATGTCGACCGGGTCCTGCTCGAGGGCCTTGCGGAAGCTGAGCGGCGGGCCACCGTCGCGGGGGTTCTCCGTCGAGTTGCCGAGATCGAGGAAGTCGGTGACGGGATAGAAGATCGCCACCGCCTGCACAGCGCTACTGGCCCTGTCGGTCTCGTCGGGGGCCGCCGCGTCGCCCGGGCCGCCGGTGGTGGCGATCATCAGGGAGAGATGGCCGCCGGCGGAGCCGCCCGTGAGCCCGAGACGGTCGGGGTCGATCAAAAACTCTGCCGCGTGGCTGCGGATGAAGCGGATCGCGCGATGGGAATCGGCGACGATCTCGGGAATCGTCGCCTCGGGCTGCGAGACGTGATAGACGGGGAAGATCGTGTAGCCGCGGCGCAGAAGGGGGGCGAGGATGACGGAATTGAAGTCACCGGGGCCACCGGATCGCCAGCCACCGCTGGTGAAGTAGACGATCCCGAGGCCGTTGGGCTTGGCGGGGCGGACGACGTCGAAGGTCAGGTCTTTCCCCTTCCGAACGCCGTACACGACGCCCTTCTCGGCTTCGTAGGCAGGATGGTAGTAGACCCACCCGGCGGTAATCCCGATCCCGGCGATCGCGACGAGGGAGAGGAGCCCGAGGAAAAGCCAGGTGAGGATCCGGAGGATCGGTCGGCCGCGCTTCGGGAGCGAGTCCCCGTCGGCGAAAGGCACGCCCTCGACAGGCGGGGCAGGGATGGTCACAGGCTGGCTCCGTGCGAGGCTCGGGGATTCGTGAACGTAGCAAGCTTCGACGACGGGACCAAGCTTGGGGTGTGAGTTTCGCGGATCCCCCCCGCCCGCCCCTCCAGCCGGAGAGGCCGAGGCCCGTTACGATCGTTCTCCATGGCAAAACTTGCCTGCCTGGAAGGGGAGTGAATACTCTTGCTGTGACGGTGTGTGTCGTTGCCTTGTCCCGGCCCCGCCCCTGCTCCAGACCGGCCTTCTCCATGCCCTCGATCGGTCTGGCCCTCTCCGGTGGTGGTTTCCGGGCCACGCTCTATCACCTCGGGGTGATCCGTTACCTCCGTGACAGCGGCACGCTCCCCCT
>CANGGC010000320.1 GCA_947453125.1 Planctomycetaceae bacterium
ATCCCCCGGACTTGCGGGACGGTGACGTGCGACTCGTCGACGAAGAACAGGTATTCCTCGGGAAAATAGTTGAACAGCGTCTCGGGCGTGCTGCCTGGCGCTCGGCCGGAGAGGGGGCGCGAGTAGTTCTCGATCCCCGGGCAGAAGCCCGCCTCGAGGAGCATCTCGAGGTCGAAGCGGGTGCGGGCTGCCAGACGCTGCGCCTCGAGGAGCTTCCCCTGCGACTTGAGCTCCTCCAGCCGCATCTCGAGTTCCTGGCGGATCGTCCCCACCGCGGCACGGACCCGGTCCTCCGGCATGACGAAGTGCCGGGCGGGGTAGAAATACGTCTCGTCCTTGCGGGCCGCCACCTCGCCGCTGGTGGGATGGGTGACGGCGATTGACTCGATCGTGTCCCCCCAAAACTCGATCCGCGTCGCGAGCTCCTCGTAAGGGGGCCAGATGTCGATCGAGTCGCCACGGACCCGGAACCGGCCCCGCTCCAGGGCCAGGTCGCTGCGCTCGTAGTGGATCGAGATCAGTTTCTCGAGCAGTTGCTCCCGGGTGAGCGTCATGCCCGAGGCGAGGCGGATGACCATGGCCCGGTAGTCGTCGGGCGAACCGAGGCCGTAGATGCACGACACGCTGGCGACGACGATCACGTCGCGCCGGCTCACCAGGGCGCTGGTGGCAGCCAGCCGCAGCCGGTCGATCTCCTTGTTGATGGCGGCATCTTTTTCGATGTAGATGTCGCGCTGAGGGATGTAGGCCTCGGGCTGGTAGTAGTCGTAGTAGCTGACGAAGTAGTGGACGGCGTTGTGGGGAAAGAAGTCGCGGAACTCCGCGTACAGCTGGGCCGCGAGGGTCTTGTTGTGGGAAAGGACGAGCGTCGGCCGGCCAATCCTGGCGATGCAATTGGCCATCGTGAACGTCTTGCCGGAGCCGGTCACGCCCATGAGGACCTGCGAGGCCCGCTCCTCGGTGACCCCGCGCACCAGGCTCTCGATGGCGGTGGGCTGATCCCCCGCCGGGGCGTAGGGGCTGACGAGCTCGAAGACACCGTCGCGGGGGATCATCGGGGAAGCTCCGACTGCGGCGACTGCCCGGGGAGCGGGCGGAGGTGGGGGCGGAGACGGGCGAGGGTGGCCTCGCCGACTCCAGGGACGTCGAGGAGCGACTCCGGCGTCTGGAAGGGGCCGTGGAGATCGCGGTGATCGACCAGACGCCGGGCAAGCGCGGGGCCGACACCGGGGAGCTGCGAGAGCTCGACAGTCCCCGCCGAGTTGAGGTCGACGGTGAAGCGGAGCGGGATGGCGGGGGGGGCGTCGTGGTCGACGAGGCCCCCTTGGAGCCCGCCGGCAGCGACGTACCAGGCCGCCATCCCCGCCAGGCAGACAGCCACGACAAAGGCGATCACCGGCTGGGTGCGCCGGGGGAGATGATGCTCAACGATCCCTTCGTGGTTGAGAAATCCCTTGTCCATGGGCTCATCGTACCGCCTTCCCCACAGCGGTGTTGTCGCGGTACGCTGCCGGAGCGTCGGGCCCCGTCCCGGCCGAGATTCGCTCCGCCCCGGAGGTGCCATGACCGCAGGCCCCGATCCCGTTTCCAAGTCCAAATCCCGTGCCGAGTCCGGCGCCACGCCACCGCCCCGCGATCACCGTCGGTTGGAGTGGGGGGAAACGCTCGAGCGGGTCGTGGCCGGGCTCGTGCCGGCCTGGCTGGGGGAGGATTTGGGGCATGAGTGCGATTGGACGAGCATTTCACTCGTCTCGGCCGAGGCCCGGGCCGAGCTCGACGTCGTCGCCCGGGCCGGGGGCGTTGTAGCGGGGCTGGCGGCCGCGGGGATCGTCGCGGCGGGGGTCGACCCGCGGCTCGAATGGTCCCCTGCGGCGAACGACGGCGATGTTGTCAGCCGGGGGGCGATTGTAGCCCGGCTCGTCGGTCCGACCCGGAGCATCCTCACCGCCGAACGGACGGTCCTCAACGTCCTCGGCCGGATGTCGGGGGTGGCCACGGCCACCCGCCGGCTCGTCGATGCAGTGGCCGGGACGAACTGCCGGATCTACGACACCCGCAAGACCGTTCCCGGCTGGCGGCTCCTCGACAAATATGCCGCCCGGGCGGGCGGTGGCTGGACCCACCGGATCGGTCTCTATGACGCGATTCTCATCAAGGACAACCACCTCGCGGCGATGGCGGCTGCCGGGAGCGATCCGGCTGCGGCGGTGCGCCGGGCCCGGGATTTCGTTGCCCGGACGTTTCCCGCCGAGCGCGCCGCAGCCACGGTGGTGGAGATCGAACTCGACTCCCTCGATCAACTCCCCGCCGTTCTCGAAGCGGGCCCTGACATCGTTCTTCTCGACAACATGCCGGCCGAACGCCTAGCCGCCGGGATCGCGATCCGCAACCGACTCCGCCCAGAGGTGATCCTCGAGGCGTCGGGGGGAGTTTCGCCCGACACGGTCGGTGCGATCGCCGCCACCGGGATCGATCGGGTCAGCAGCGGCTGGCCGACCCACGGATCGACATGGCTCGACGTGGCGCTTGATTGGGGAACGGCTACACGGAGTGCGTAGGAATCGAGCCGGTCCGAGCGGGATGGGGGCGTCACGGAAGCACGCCCTTAGCACCCGCCGAGCGCAGCCATCAAGGCAGACGCCGAATGTCCCCGCCGGACGACGTTTGTCCGCGGAGGTTGCTTGAAGGCCGTTGCTAAAAACCGTTGCTGGCGAGCGCTGTTGGAGCGATCAAACGCCAAGGAGGCGGTTGCGCTTCGTGCGACGTTCCGCGCGGAGGCGGGCGCGGCGACGGGTCTCGCTCGGCTTCTCAAAGAACTCGCGCCGCCGCATCTCCTTCTTGATGCCGCTGCGCTCGACCAATTTCCGGAAGCGGCGAACAGCTTCCTGAATGCTCTCCCGTTCACGAACCGTGAGCTTGACCATACGAATCCCGATGAGCTGGAAATACCCGGAACGAAGCCCCAGAGACTAGCGAAAGGGGGCCGAAAAGTCCATCCCGCCCTCTGCCCCGGCCATTCCAGGGCGTCGTGTTTCTGAGACTGGCCGCCGAAACACCGGTGGCCACGGCTCTCAGCCGGGTTCGGGGAGTCTTGGATTGCCCGTTCCCGGCTCCGGCCGCACAATTGGAACGGGTCGGTCTCCACCACCACGGCCCTGCCCGCCGGTGGCAGCAGAAGTCACTTCCACCGTTCACTCCCCCCCCTTTTTTCATGCTCCCTCCTTGGCCCCATCAGGGGGCCGGGGGCCGACGGAACCGCCGATGATCGCCGAAGTCGCTTCCCCTAACTCGCTCCACGATCTCATCTTCTGGACCGACGCCACGGCCGTCAGGGAGGGAATCCTGGCGCTGGCGGCCCTCGTGCTCTTCCTCGTCACCGCCCCCCGCGGGCGGCGCTGGCTCTCCTGGCTTTCAATCTCGCTTCTCGCCCTGTCGCTGATCCCGCTGCTCGCGATCATCCTCTTCCCTCAGCCCGCGGTCGCTGATGCCGATGGCGGGGGGGGCAATGGCCTCGGCCATGCCCACCACGTCCAGCGGTTCTTCCTCCTGGCCTCGTTTCTCCAGTCGTGCCTCCTCCTGGTGGTGGTATGCGTCTGGGAACGCGTCACCCGGGCGATGCCGAAGATCTTCGTCGACATTCTCCGCTGCGTGATGCTGGCGATAGCGCTGTTGGTCGTACTCTGGGACGCCGGGATCAACGCCGGTGAGCTCGTCACCGGCTCGGCGGTGGTCACCGCGGTGGTCGGCTTCGCCCTCAAAGACACCCTTGGCAACGTCTTCGCCGGCCTCGCCATCCACGCCGAGCACCCGTTCGAGGTCGGTGATTGGATCCAGTACGACGCCAATCAGGCTCACATCGGCCGGGTGGTGGAGGTCAACTGGCGGGCCACGAAGGTGATCACGCTCGACGAGGCCTACGTCATCGTCCCCAACGGCCAGCTCGCCCAGGCCTCGATCCGCAATTTCACCAAGCCCGATTCCTGGTCCCGGCGGTCGATCTACCTCATCACCCCCTATGAAGTCTCCCCCCAACGCGTGCAGCGGATCATCCTCGAGGCGATCCGCGGGAGTTTCGGGGTCCTCGAACACCCAGCGCCGTCGGTCGTGACGAGCAATTTCACCGACCGCGGGGTGGAGCACTGGGTGCGGTTGTTCACGAACGACTTCGACAAGCGCGACCGTGTCGACGGCATGGCCCGTGACCGGATCTGGTTTGCGCTGGCCCGCAACGGCATCGAGATCCCGACCGCCACGCAGGCGATCCGCCTGACCCAACTCCCCGCTCCGCCCCTTCCGGAGCCCGCCGAGGCGAGGCTTGCCAGGCGGGTCGAGTCACTCGAGCGTGTGGGCATCTTTACCGGGTTGTCACCGGGGCACCTCGACCGGTTGGCGATGGGGGGGCGGGAATGTCGGTTTGCCGGCGGCGAGCCTGTCATCCGCCAGGGGGATCCGGGCGAGAGCCTGTTTGTCGTCCTCGAAGGGAGCGTCGAGGTGAGTGCCCGGGAGGAAGATGGCCTGCCGGTGGTGATCACGACGATCGGG
>CANGGC010000321.1 GCA_947453125.1 Planctomycetaceae bacterium
CCGAGGACGTACTTCGATTCCTTCGGATTGGCATCGAACTGCCAGAGGAGCTTCGCCTTGCCGTTGTCGCCGCGGGCGTCGAAGCCATACACCCAGCCATCGCCGCCACCGAAGATCACCTGCGGGACGTCGTCGATGACGGCGTACGACGGGCTCGACCACTGACCGTGGAGGACGTTGGCCCCCGGCGAGCCGTCGGCCCACAGCACCTTGCCGTCGCGCTTGTCGACGCAGAGGAAGCTCGGAGCGGCGGCATTGGGAAGATTGAGGTGCCCCTCGTCGACGCCGTTGCTCGTATTGACGAAGAGGAGATCGCCGACGGCGGTGACGCTACAGGAACACATGTTGTGCTGCGAGACGCCGAGTTCTTTCATCATGTCGAGGACCCAGACGGTGTCCGATTCATCGGATCCCTGAATCTTCTCGCCGGTGAACGGGCCGTCGTTCTCGCCGTCGCGGAAGCCCTCCGTATCGAGGCACTTCACCTCGCCGCGGCTGGTGACGTACCACAGCCGGTCGCCCTCGACGTAGGGCGAGCAGCAGATCCCCTGGAGCGGCCAGTCGTGGACGCGGCCGGTCGGGAGCTTCTCGCTCGAATCCTGCCAGAGAAAGCTGCCGTCGTTGGTGTTGAAGGCGAGGAGGCAGCCGAGATCGACACTCGAAGGGTAGCGGCCGATCCAGCCCTTGCCGTTGTTGGTGCCGACGTAGGCCTTGCCCCCAGCGACGACCGGGTTGCCGTAGCTCTGGCTCCCGAGTTGGGCCACCCAGGCGATGTTCCGGCTCGTCTCCGGCTTCCAGGCGCCCGTCTCGGCGTCGAACTGGCCCGGATCCCAATCAATCGGCAGCGGGCCCGACTCGGGGGTGTTGTTGCGTGAAGCGGATCCGCCCCACTGATTCCAGTCGCCCTCCTCGGCCAAGCTCGGGGCGACGGAAAGTACTCCCGCCACGGCAAGCGCGCCGAAGGAGCGGAGAGCACAACGGGGTGAAAGACGGGGACGGGACGTCATGGCTGCTTGTTCCCTGGGGTGACGGGGGAGACCGACACGTTGTCGATGAAGATTTCGGAGTCCTTCGACTGACCAAAAAAGCCGGGGCTGCCCTGGAGGTTGCCGCCGGCATGGACACCCTCGATCGTCCATTCGGCAGGTTCGGCCTCGCCACGGGGCCAGACCTTGCCGCGGAGGATCGCCCCCTCGGGCGACGTGCGGGCCTCGAGGACGAACGTGTACCACTTCCCTGCTTCCCAGGCGAAGGGAACGGTCTTGGAGAAGTGGGTGGCGACCTGCGGAGGCCAGGTGCGGAGTTGGAGTTGCTGGCTCGCCCCCATGAGGTCGAGCGTGTAACGCTGGGCGATGAGCCCCATGTCGGGCATCCGCGCCTTCTCCAGCGCCGCGGGATTCCCGAACGCCTTGGCGAAAGCCTCGGCGTCGCTGCCAGCCGCCTTGGCCGGGTCAGCAGCGACCGGCGTCGCCGGATCGCCCGGCTTGCCAACTCCCGATTCCGCCGCGCGGAAGTCGGCCCGGATGCGGTAATCGTGGAGGTCGATCGGGCCGATCCAGCCCTGCGACCGCGTTCCCTTCGGGATCGTCGTGATCTTCACGAGGACCTTGCTGCCATCGACCTCGCGGACGACATGCCGGTGTCGCATCCCGATCCAGGGCAGGGGGGGCTCCCCCTTCACGACGCCCGTCTTCGCATCTTTGTCGAGCGTGATCTCCTCGAAGTCGAACTTCCACGGCAGCGGTGGCATCGAGCGGATCCGGGCCTTGCCGGCGAGCTTGCCCACCTTGGCCGTCACGATCGAGGCGGCGTGCTTGCCGGCCGGCGCCGTATAGGTGCCGTCAGCCGCCACCGCCCCCGCGGTCGCCGCGAACTCGGCCGGAGATTCCTTGACGAACCGGCCAGCCGCATCGAAGAGGCGGGCCTTGAGCTTGATGGTGCCACCAGCTGCCACCTGGGCCTCGGCGGGAACGATCTGCACGGTGACTGGCTCCCCCGGCTTCCCCGCCGTGGCGGCGGCGACCTTCGCGGGGCTCGTCTCCACCGCCGCTTCGCTCCCCTTGGCGTCGGGCTTGCCGATGCAGATCAGCCGTTCGCCGGTGGTGAGGTAGATCCGGCCATTGCAGGCGATCGGCGAGGCGGTGACCTCGTCAGCCTCCGGGAGCCGCATCCGGTTGACGAACTTCAGCCCATCGGCCGTCGGGGCGAGGACGTGCCAGCCGCCGGTCGAGCAGACATAGAGCTTGCCATCGGCCACCAGCGGGCTGCCACGGACGATCGTGCCAAGGAGTTTCTGCGGCTTTCCAACCGGCTCGCCGGTGTTCTTGTCGAAGACGAAGACCTTGGCCCCGTCGTCGATGAAGTAGATGCGATCGCCGAGGATCACCGGCATCGCACGGCCGTCCATCACCCCCTTCTTCTGCCACTTCACGCCGATGGCGGTGATGTCGGTGTTCGGGGCCGGGGGACCGGGGGCCGCGGGGGGTGTGCCGGCCGCGGGGGCGACCTGGGGCCCGGCGGGGAGCGGGACCGCCGTGCCGTCGAAGGCGGTGACGGAGCCCATTGTCGTGTTGTCGAGATTCTCCTCGGCCTGGGACATGTAGACAGTCGTCCCCTCGACCAGCGGCGGCACGTTTAGGCCGCGGCGGGAGAGCTTCAAATTCCACACGGCCTTGCCGGTCCGCGGCTGGAAGTTCCACACGCTCCCGTCGCTCGAACCGAAGACGAGCGCCGCCTGACCGCCGAAATCGGCGATCGAGGGGGTGGAGTAGGTGGTGTCCTCGGGGAGCTCCTTGGTGCCGTTCATCCACCGCACCTCGCCGGTCTTCGCATCCATCCCGAGGAAGCGGTGGGCCGGGCGGGCGGTGTCCCCCCAGCCGGTGACGACGGCGCTGGCGATAACGAGGTCTTCGAAGACCACCGGGATGTTCGTGCGGCCACCGTAGGTGGAGAGGAAGCCGAACTCCTCATGGAGGGAGCGGTTCCATTTCGTCTTGCCGCTGACGGCATCGATCGCCGAGAAGGCGCCGCAGACGCCGTGGGCGAAGATCGTCTTCGTCGCCGGATCGCCGACCACCGCCGACCAGCCGACGCGCTCCGAGGGGACGTCGGAGAGATAGACGTTGAAGACGTTCTCCCAGATCTTCTCCCCCGTCACGGCATCGAGGCAGACGACCTTCTCGGCTTCCTCGGCCGTGCCCGCCTTGTGGCGGACGATGGTGTAGAGCCGGCCGTCGAGGATCACCGGCGTCGAGATGCCCCCCGCCTCCTCGCTCGTCCAGAGGACGTTGGTCCCCTTCTCGGGGTCGAAGGAATCGACGTAGCCGGTGCCGGCGGCGTGGCGGTCGGCGTTCGGGCCGCGCCAATCGGGCCACTCATCGCCCATCGCTCCGGTGGCAGCGACGAAGACGCCGACGAGGAGGAGGAGGGAGAGGAGCGGCCGGAGGAACGGGCCGGGGAGGGAGCGGTCGGCGGACTGGGTCATGGGGATTCCGTCATGAAGGGGACGGGGAATGCAGGAGGTGCGGGCCTGAATGGCTGTCGGACGGTGTGCCGGGGGCGGGACCCCGGAGTCGCTCAGTTGACGATCCCCTTCGCCTTGGCGTCGGCGGGGAGTTGCGGATCGACGATGGCGCGGGCACCGCGTCCTTGGAGGAGACGGTCTTGGGCGTCGAGGCGGATGCTCTCGATGTCGGGCTCCCACCACTTCAATTGCGTTGTCTTCTCCGGCACCGTGAAGGGGCGCACGACACGGAGGCCGACCCCGAGGGCAGGATCCTCGGTGTACCACCACGGGCTCTTGGGGAGGTTGGGATCAACTTCCTTCCAGGCCACATCCTCGGAGCCGCGGCGGGCGGCCGTCCGGCAACGGTCGGGCTCGTCGTAGTAGGAGCCGCCGCGGACGACCCGCTGCTGGAGCTTGGTCGGCCACTGGATCGCCTCGGCTTCCGCCACCGGTTGCGGGAGGGCCGCCTGCCGGGTGTATCCCCCAGCGACGAGTTGATCGACGACCCATTCCCCAACGTTGCCGTGCATGTCGTGGATCCCCCAGGCATTCGGCGCCTTGCTGCCGACGGGATGGGTGGTCTCGTCGGAGTTGTCGGCGATCCAGGCGTGGTCCTCGAGCGCAGCCGGATCACTGCCGCACGACCACGGGGTGAGGCTGTCGGCGCGGCAGGCATATTCCCATTCCGCTTCGCTGGGGAGCCGGTAGAAGCGGGCCGTGAGGAGGCTGACCCACTTCGTGTACTGGCGGGCGGCGTACTGCGTCATCGTCGCCGCCGGAAGCTCGGGCTCCTCGCCGTGCGTGAAGGTGGTCGTCGGGTCGTAGAGATTCGAGGGGGCGGTGACAGCATCAGCGAGATTCGTGGCGGAGACCGTCGGGCGGATCCGGGCCGATTCGACGGCCTTGAAGAGATCACAGGCTGCCATGAAGCCCTTGTATTCCCCCCAGGTCACCTCATGAACGCCGATCCAGAATGGCTCGATTGCGACCTCGAACTGCGGACCTTCGTCGTCGCTGCGCCCCTCTTCCCCCTCCGG
>CANGGC010000322.1 GCA_947453125.1 Planctomycetaceae bacterium
GGATTGGCCCGGTGTCGGTCGGTCGGCTGGCGCTTCTGGCTTGCACTCCGATCGGGCTGATGCTCTATCTGTCGCTCCGTCTGCCTTGGGCCATCCAGCGGTATCGTCTGACCAATCGGCGTGTGATCGTCGAGCGAGGCATCAATCCGCGGGTCCAGCAGTTCGTCGATTTCGACAAGTTCGATACGATCGAACTCGTGGTGGAGCCAGGGCAGGAGTGGTATGCCGCTGGCGATTTGGTATTCCGCAAGGGCGCCGTGGAGACTTTTCGGCTCCCGGGAGTCAGCCGCCCTGAATCGTTCCGGCAGACGTGCCTCAAGGTGCAGCAGTCTTACCGGAGCGTCGCGGCTTTTCAGCCACAGCCCGTCGGTGCGGGCTAATCGAATCGGCCTGTTCCGGGCGGCTTTGGTGGCTGTTTTAACGCCGCTCTTTGTTTTGGAGGTCCGAAACTGTCGCCGGAGCTGGCGATCACTGAGGCCGGTAATCAGACGGGCCTGCGGCCAATCACCGTGCCGCGAGAGATGATTCCGGCGGCGATTGCCTGATGGCCTCGGGGATCGATCTCGCAGGATCCGGCCGCGGCGTTGATGCGAACCTGCTCCGGGGATGTGGCACCGAAGAGAACGCTTGTGATCCCCGGCTGTTGGGCGGTCCAGGCGAGAACGAGATCGGCGAGCGGGCGGCTGAGCCGCTGGGCTTCTCCACGCACGGCCTCGACAAAGTCGAGGTTCTTTTGGAACTCTGTTCCGTTGAACATCGGGTATTTGTGTCGGCTGTCGGTGGCGGGAAAGGTGCGGTCACGGGGCATTCCGCCGGCCAGCAGGCCCTTCATGAGCGGCCAGTAGGCCACGATTGCCACGCCCTGGTCGCGGCACCATGGCACGATGTCACGCTCGATCTCGCGTTGCAGCATGTTGTAGGGGAGCTGGCAAGCGGAGACGGGGCACGCCTGGGCTGCGATCTGGAGTTGATCGAGGGAGACATTCGACACGCCGATAGCCCGGGCCAGGCCCTCTGCCCGGAGGCGTCCCAGTTCGGTCATCGATTCCTCGAGCCGGACACGCGGATCGGGGGCGTGAAGATAGAGGAGGTCGAGGTGGTCGGTGCCGAGCCTGCGAAGGCTTTCTTCGACTTCCTGTCGGAGTCTTTCCGGGCGTCCGTCGACGCATTGCGTACGTCCCGGTTCCCAGTGGATTCCACACTTGCCGGCGAGGAAGAGGTTGGCTCGGCTTCTGCCGCGAATGGCTTCGCCGATGGCCCTCTCGCTCTCTCCATCCGCTCCGTAGCAGTACGCCGTGTCGAGGTGGAGGATGCCGGCGTCGAGCGCGGCGGCCACGGTGGCCACGGCGGCCTCGCGGGTGATTCCCTCGCGCGTCATGCCGGCGATGGGCCAGCAGCCGAGGCCGAAGGGGGAGATCTGCAGCCCGCTGCGGCCGAGCGGGCGGGGGCTCGTGTCCATCTTCTCAGTGTTCCTGTCGGTGGCCCGTCCCGGACGGCGTCGTGGCAACGGGGAATCGACCATCCCGGAGGAACGCCGCCACGAGTTCGGCAGCATCCCGACGGAACAGCAGCATCGAGTGGCGGCAGTGGATCGTGGCGTGGTCGTGGGGAGCGTCTGGCCGCGTGCTTTCAGGGGCGATAATTGCATCGTGGCCTGCAGTAATGACCCCGAGTTCCACTCCCTGCGGCATGGGGAGCGAGTTCACGAGGCTGTCCTCGGCTGTCGAGAGCTCCATCACCGGCCGAAAGAGCCGGCCGAATGTTCCGGCGGCCGCCGTAGCCACAAAGGAACCTCGATTAGGGGGGGCGAGCATGACGAATCGCCCGAGCTTCGTCGGGCGGAAACGGTCGAGTGCCGCCCGGGCGATGATGCACCCCATGCTGTGAGTCACGAGGTGGAGCGTGTCGATGGCCGGGTCGGCGTCGAGGGTCCGCAGGACGTCCGCGAAACGATCGGCGTGAACGAGCAGGGAACAGCACATGTTCCGGTAGCCCCACGGATCGGTCCGGTAGCCGTGGCGACGGAGTCTGTGCGCGAGGACCGCGAGCATCATGCTGTGGGCAAGGAATCCGTGCACGAGCGCCACGGACTGCCGGTCCCGCTGGGGATGCTCGATCGTGCCTCCGGGCTGGCCGGCCCGGGCACGGGTCATCGAGTCTGCCCCGACGGGGAGGGGCCGGGCCGTCCGGTCGGGCCGCCGGACGCGGCTGGTCGCTGGGGAGCCGGGCAGCAATCGAGCGGGCAGACGTCATGGCTGGCCGGCAGGATGCCCACGGCCAGTCGCTCGGGCGATAACTCGTGTCGCTCAGCGACGAGATCGCGGATCATCGCCACGAAAGCAGGGGCCGTGCCGACGGTCGCAGCCCGCGCGAACTGCATGCCGAGACTCCGGCACAGGTCGGCTGCTTCCGTATCGAGGTCGTAGAGAACTTCCATGTGGTCGGAAATGAAGCCGATCGGCGCCACCACCACCCGATCCTGGCCAGCCGCGTGGAGTTGGCGGATGCGATCGCAGACGTCCGGTTCGAGCCAGGGCTGCGTGGGTGGGCCGCTGCGGCTCTGGAAGACGAGTTCCCAGTCTGTCACGCCGGCCTCGGTCGCCACCAGCCGGCTCGCTTCACGGAGCTGGGAGACATAGCGGCAGGAATCGGCCATCGAGACGGGAATGCTGTGCGCCGTGAACAGCACCGGGGTGGAGGGGCGTTGGTCGACAGGAAACGCCGTCAGGCTTTGGGTGAGGTTGTGCGCCATCGGTCCCACGAATCCAGGATGATTGAAGAACACCCGGAGTTTGTCGACCTGAGGGGCCCGATCACCCAGCGGGGCCAGCGCAGCGGCGATGTTTTCACGGTACTGGCGGCAGCCGGAATAGCTGCTGTAGGCACTGGTGACAAACGCCGCCACGCGTCGAATGCCGGCGTCTGCCATCTCGCGGAGCGTGTCTGTGAGGAGCGGGTGCCAGTTCCTATTGCCCCAGTACACGGGGAGAGCGGGGCCGCGGTCAGCGAGTTCCTTCCGGAGGGCCTCGAGCAGAGCGAGATTCTGCCCGTTGATCGGACTGCGTCCACCGAAGTGGTGGTAGTGTTCCGCCACCTCCAGCATCCGCTCCCGGGGAACATTCCGGCCGCGGAGGACGTTTTCCAGGAATGGCATCACGTCATCGGGGCCGTCGGGGCCACCGAACGAGACCAGAAGCACCGCGTCGTACATGCCTGCCATGGTTGTGGCTCACGATGCTGGTCGCGGCCATGGTCTCCGAAGTGCCAAAAGGGGTGACGAAAGCGGGGCGACGAAAGAGGGGTGAAAAAAACGAGGGGGCGCCCGGGCCGAGCGGCGCCTTTGGGCGGGAATGCACCCCCCCCGGGAGAGATCGACCTGTCGGTCGACGACACCAAGGCGTCGATCGGATTACCCGTCGACGCTGTTTTTAAGGTTCCCGCCCGCGCCGCACAAATGACCCCACGGGGATTCGAACCCCGGTTGCAGGCTTGAAAGGCCCGTGTCCTAGGCCTCTAGACGATGGGGCCGGGCGATACGGCGCGGACGGGATACCAGTTCATCGGAAGAATAACGACGGCGATTGAATCCACCTCCAAGCACCGGTTGCCCCTGGGCCCCGCGGAGGTGGACAACCCGCTGGGGAGGGGATGGCGATCAGGGGAGCGGGTCGGATCGAAGGTCTTTGGGGGAGGTCTCGGAGCGACATGGTGGCTCCGAGAGGCGTTCCGCGACTTCCGATTGGCCAAGAGGTGGGGAATCGGTGTCCGGAAGGACGTCATCCCCACGGGCGATCGCCTCGAAGACTTCCCGGCGATGGACAGGCACTTCTTTGGGAGCCTCAACCCCAAGGCGAACCTTGTCTCCACGAATCTCCACCACAACGATCGTGATGTCGTTGTTGATGACGATGCTCTCGTCCTTCTTCCGCGACAGGACAAGCATGGATCTTCCTCAACGCTGTGGTAACAGACGCCGTGGCTGGGGTGGGACGCGGCATTCGTGGCACTTGCCATCGAAAAGCCAGCGTTTTCGCCGGGTTGACCAGCGGGGAGGGAGGGCAATCGATCCAAACCAGTTATTTGTAAATCTTTCCGCCAATTCGTCAAGTTGCCCGATGCTCCATCGGGCTTTTTGCCCTGGGCATACCGGTCGATTCGGCCCATATGGGGCAAGAAAAAAGAGGTGGACAGTTGGGGTGATCGCCCGCCTGACCGAGCGGGAGGGCGGCGATCGCCGGGGCTGACTTGGGGCGCCTCAAAAACGGCGGTTTCGACCGGATCGACCGTTGGCCGGCAGTTTGTCGTGGGCTTTTACGAGGGAAGCAGGGTTCGTGGTGGTCGCGGCTTGTGAGGATCACCAGCCCTCCTATACTCACCACGTCGGTCGATCCCAACAAAATTTCCGGCATCGGAGTGTGACCCCAAGCTTTGATCCGGGGCGTCCAAAAGAGCCGGCCGGTAGGTCTTTTTCCCCAAGTTCAGTCCCCGGCGGCGTGCCGCCGGCCCCCCAGTGATGGGTCTCCC
>CANGGC010000323.1 GCA_947453125.1 Planctomycetaceae bacterium
CCGTCCCCGCCACCTATGCCGAGATGCTCAGGCGGTCGCAGCCGCGGAATCAGATGCTCCTGGCGCTGGCGACCATGTTCGTCGTGATGGTCGCGGTGCTGCTGGGCATTCCGCTGGTCGCGCGTGGCCTCGGGCAGCCGCCGCCGCTGCTCTCCCAATTTCTCCCCGGGGTGATCGCGGCGTTCGCCTGGCAGGCGTGCGTCATGACGATCGCCCAGACGGCCGGGATGTGGGGCCAGCGTCGCGGCAGCCTCGTCATCGATTTCCTCCGGCCGGTGTCGCGGGCAGGCTACTGGCGGGGGCTGCGGCAGGCGATCGCCCGCGATCTCATTCTTCCTGCGGTGCTCGGCACGGTCTGTCTGGCTCTGGCCGTTGGCTTGGACGGCAAGGGTGGGTGGTGGGCCTGGGGCGTGACCGCGATCCTGCTTGTCGGCATTTTCGCCATGACGCACGCCATGATCCTCCTCCTCGCGGTCACTCGCTGGCCGCTCGTGGTGGGCACGCTCATGGTCGTCCTCCTCGTGGCGGCAGGGATCGGCGCCGCGGTCTCCATCGCCCATGTCCTCTCGGTCTCGAAGCCTGCCGATCTCCGCACGGCTCTGCTTGCTGCCGGCGCCGTCCTCGCCGTCGGGCTGAGCATACGGATCGGCGTCCTGTGGCGGCTCGAAGAGCGCGAGATCGGGTGACCGGGCCGTGTTGCCCCGGGAATCCCCGGCAGAGAACCGATTCCCCGGCCGGAGGGGGGGCTGTAGACTGTTGATCAGTGGCGGGGGTTCGATCGGCACACGAGGAACAGACCCATGAACAGCGGCTCTTCGACGATCGCCTTTGTGGTGGCAGCGATCCTCGCCTGGTTTGCCTTCGCGGCCCGCAAGCCCGAGACCATCCAGCCGGCGGGCGTGGCGGTGATCGACGCCGGTGGCGCATCCAGCGACGCGATGCGTCAATTCGATGAGCAGCAGAAGAAGGAGCGGGAATCGCTCGACGAGTTTCGCACCACCGCCCCCTACCGCGAGGCCCGGTCGATCGCGATCGATCCCGCCTACGGAAAGATCCTCGGCTTCTGCTCGCTCGGCGAAGGGCGGCTCGCCGCCGTCACCGGCCAAGCCGACGCCTACGGTGCCGTCGTCGATACCCACGATCCCGCCACCGTCGGCAACCGGCTCGTCTGGCTCTCGGCCGACGGCCGCGAGGAGCGCTCCGTGCCACTCGACTTCTCGCCGCGGGCCGTGAACCCCGGCCCCGATGGCTCGCTGTGGGTGGTGGGGGGCTCGAACGTCGCTCACTTCGCCGCCGATGGCGAAAAGCTCGCCGCTGCCGATGCCCCTCACTTCACGCTCTCGCCGGAAGGGCGCGAAGAGTTTGTCGAGGAGGTCAAGACGCGCCACGCCGCCGAGATCGAGAGCTACAAGCAGAGCACGAAGATGCAGGAAGAGATGGTCGCGGAGCTCGAGGGAAAGAAGGAAGGCGATCCCGGCTATCAGCCTGAGGAGATGGTCAAGCTCTACAAGCAGTCGTGCGAGAGCATGAAGACCCATGTCGAGTCGCGGCAGAACATGACCGACGAGCAGGTCGTCGATGAGGCGATCGAACGGGTGCGGCAGATCCACCGCGTCGCCGTCACGGCTGAGCATGTGTTCCTCGTCACCAACCAGGAGGTCGGCCACGGCTTCGCGATCTGGCGCTGCACGAGCGACCTTGCCGAGCCGGTGCGGATCGTCGAAGGGCTCGCCGGCTGCTGCGGCCAGATGGATGTGCAGGCAGTGGAAGGGGGGCTGGCAATCGCCGAAAACTCCCGCCATCAGGTCCGCCTCGTCGATTTTGACGGCGAAGAGATCCGCACGTTCGGCGAGACGAGCATGGCCGACATCACGAAGGGCTTTGGCGGCTGCTGCAACCCGATGAACACCTGCCTCGACGGCGACGGCTGCCTGCTCACCTCCGAGAGCAACGGCCTCGTGAAGCGGTATTCGCTCGACGGGGAGTTCAAGGAGGTGGTCGGCGTGGCCGATGTCCAGGCCGGCTGTAAGAACTCCTCGATCGGGATGTCGGCCGACGGCGGCCACCTCTACTACCTCGACGTCCAGAAGGGGACGGTCGTCGTCCTTGAGAAGGCGGGCTGAGCGGCGACGATCGATCCTGCGATGGGGGTCGTGAGCTTGGTGTCCGAATCAACCAGGGGGATCGGCATGCGCGTCATCGAGTTTTCGCGTCGGGGCCTGCTGCTTTCCGCCGTGGCGATCGTGGCCTGGTCGGGGATCCTTGCGGCGGCAGAGCCGGCCCTGACGCTCGTCGTCATGGATCCGCTCGCTGCGCCCCTCTCTTGCCCGTGCGTGAAGGGCTACGCCCAGCGCGATTACACGAAGCTCGGCGCGCACTTGGAAAAGGCCCTCGGCCGGCCGGTCCAGGTGCTCTTTGGGGAGTCGCTTGCCAAGGTGGTGGGAACGGTCGGCGAGGGAAAGAATGCCCGGGCCGACATCGTCATCGGGAAGCGTTCGGTGGTGGCCGCCGAAGGAAAGAGCACGAAGCGGACACTCCTCCCGGTGGCCGATCTCACTGATCTCAAAGGCTCGACGACCCAGCACGGGCTTGTCGTCGTTCGCGGCGACGATCCGGCCGCGTCGATCGCCGATCTCGCCAACCATCGGCTGATCCTCGGGACGGCCCCGTGCGACGAAAAGCATGCCGCCGCGAAGACGCTTCTGGGAACAGCGGGGATCGTCGTCCCTGAGGGCGCCGCGATGGCCGAGGCCTGCAGCGACGGCGCCGAGGAGGTGATCGAGGCTGGCAAGAACGGCGAGGCTGTGGCCACCGTGATCTCGAGCTACGCCCAGCCCCTCCTCGAAGGCTGTGGCACGATCAAGAAGGGGGATCTCAAGGTGGTGGGGGAGACGGCCGAAGTCCCCTTCATCACTGCCTTTGTCGACGGCACGCTCGACGAGAAAGTTCGCGGCGCGATCATCGAGGCGTTGCTCGCCGTCCGCCACGATCCGGTCCTCCGTCTCGCCATCGAGACGAAGCGCGGTTTCGTGGCTCTCGATGCCCAGGCGGCAGCGCCGGCGGCGGGCGATGGCGCCGTGATCGCCCCCCCTGTGGCTACCGGCACGGTCGCGGCGGCCCAATCTGCAAATCCCGACTGGGCCGAGTGGCGTGGGGCTGGGCGTGCGGCCATCGTTCCCTGGCTTCCAGCGACGCTCCCCGCCAAGAAAATCGTTCGCTGGAAGCAGGTCCTCTTCAACGAGGGGCTCGGCGGCGTTGCCGTCGCGGGAGATCGGGTGGTGGTGGGCGACCGCGACTCGGCCGATCAGGAGGATGTTTTCCATGGCCTCGATCGGGCCACCGGCGAACGCGTCTGGACGGTGCGCTATCCGGCGGCCGGCAAGCTCGACTACGGCAACTCTCCTCGGGCCACGCCCCTTCTCCATGACGGCCGCGCCTACCTCCTCGGCGCCTTCGGCCATCTCCACTGTGTTCGCCTCGCCGATGGGCGGATCGAATGGCAGCGCCACCTGCGCAACGATTTTCAGGCCGACGCGGAGCTCGTCTGGGGGGTCTGCTCGTCGCCATTGATCGTCGACGGCCGGCTAATCGTGAATCCCGGGGCCCGCGAGGCGTCGCTGGTGGCCCTCGATCCTGTGACCGGCAAGGAGCTGTGGCGATCGGCCGGCGCCCCGCCGGCGTTTGCGTCTTTGGTCGTCGGCGAAGTGGCGGGGCGGCGGCAGCTCGTCGGCTTCGACAAGGAGTCGTGCGGCGGCTGGGATCCGGCAACGGGAGAAAGGCTGTGGCGGCTCGTGCCACGCGTGGCGGGGGATTTCAACGTTCCCACGCCGATCCTCCTCGGCGACCGCGTGGCGGTGGTGAGTGAGAACAACGGCGCGCGACTGATCGGCTTCGATCCGGCCGGTGCGCCGGCCGTGGTGGCATCGTTTGCGCCACTCGTCCCCGACATGCACACCCCGGTGGTGACGGCGGGAAGGCTGTTTGCCGTCAACCGTGGGAAGGCCTACTGCCTCGATGCAGGCGACCTCGCCCCCGTCTGGACCCACGCCGATCGGGCCCTCAAGGGGCATGTGTCGCTCGTCGCCTCTGCCGATCGGGTCCTCGCCCTCACCGCCGCCGGCGAGTTGATCCTTCTCGATGCTCGCGCCGACCGCTTCGAGCCGCTTGCGCGGCAGCGGCTCTTCGAGCGCGATGTCTCCCTCTACGCCCACCCGGCCGTGGCCGACACCGCGATCTATGTCCGTGGGCCGCGCAATCTCCTCTGCGTGGCCCTTGATGGAATGTCAGCGGATCTCCCTGGCGGCTGATCCCACCGCAGCTTGCCCCCCCTGCCACCCCTCCCATCGGCAGGGTTTTCTCAATTGCCACCGCCGGCACATCCGATACCTCCCGTGGACAGCGGTGGAGCAGGGGGGCCCGTGGCGCGTTGCCGCGAACCCGCACCCGCCGCCCCGCGGGGACCATTCATATGAAACACGCATTCGGTCTGGCTCTGCTGGTGGCATTGCTCGGCACCACGAGC
>CANGGC010000324.1 GCA_947453125.1 Planctomycetaceae bacterium
CTGTCAAGAGAAAATCGTGAAGAAGCCACGATTTTTTTCGCGGGCTGTCGTCATCGATCGTCGCGCATCGATCGCAGCGCTGTCGTCGCAGATGCCGCTGAGCGTGTCAGCGACGCGGTTTCGACGAACTCTGCGCGAGTGATTCGATCCACGCATCGAGCATCGCGCACTGCTTGGAGAAGTCCTGCTCCTCGACGCCCAGAGGGCTCTTGAAGAATGGCGCCAGACCGCGGAGCACTCCCTGCTCACCACGGCGCCAGGCACGCTCGGTGAGACGCACCAGATCGATGACCAGCGGCGCGGCGAGGATCGAATCGCAACCTTGCCAGGTGAACTGGAACGTCATCGGGGTGCCGAGGAAGCCACGGAAGTGGACATGATCCCAGGCCGTCTTCCAGTCGCCCAAGGAACGGATGTACTCGATCGAGACGTGGGTTTGCGGGGGGTAGCCGAGGATCGAGGCGAGGAGGTGATCCTTGCTGCGCACCTTGGCGGCCTTGTTGCGTGGGTCGTCGAGCACCTTGCCGTCCATGTTGCCGAAGATGTTGTGCCCCACCCAACTCATCACCTCGAGGTTGCGGGCGGCGAACATCGGCGCGAGGACGCTCTTCAGGAGCGTCTCGCCGGTCTTGCCGTCGCAGCCGGCGTGGGGCAGGCCGTGCTCGAGGGCCAGCTCGCACAGCGCCGGCGGCGTCGAACCGGTGGACGGGGTGAAGTTGACGAAGGACGCGCCGGCCTCGAAGGCCGCCACGGCGTAGAGGCTGCTCGCCGGCAGGGGGCAGGCAGCGGCATCCCCGAGGAGCGCAGCCACCTCGCTCCACCGCTCGGGGATCGGTCGAGAGGCAGGCGGCTCGGTGGAGGCGACGTTGACGACGACGACGTGTCGGAGGTTCTCGCTGGCCGCGAAGGCTTCGATGTCGGCGCGGATCCGGTCGATCGCCTCCCGTGGGGTCTCGACGACGTTCGCGACCGAGGGATCGGCCAACTCGCGGATCTTGTCCCCTGCGGCGACGACGGTTCCCGGGCGGAGCCGCTCCTCGATGGCGGCGAAGGAGTCGGCGGCGGCATCGAGCACCTCGGGGGTGATCGCCCGGCTCTCGACCCACATCCGCCGCGCCTCGTCGGCGAGGTGGCCGGGGCGAATGTCGTGGCCACCGATGACGATCTCGTCGAAGCCGACCAGATCGAGCGGCGCGAAGGCCGAAAGCGCCGTCACCAGGCCGTGCGGCTCGGTCGCGCCGCGGGCCAGGGCAGCCAGCCCGGTGATCACGGTCGTTGCCACGCCCCCTTTGGCACCGATGAGCCACAGCCCCGTGCGGCCGCGCGTGCGGCCAGCGGGATCGGATTCGGATCGCTTTGACGAACGGCCTTGAGGGGCTGCCATGGCTGGGTGCATTCCTGGGGTCGGTGGAGCGTCGCGGCTCCTGGGAAACAGTCACCGCGGTGGTATCATGCACGACGCGCCGACGGCACGCAAAACGCACCCTGTTTCTCATCTCGTCTAAGCTCCTCCCCCTCCCTTCTAAGCTCCTCCCCCGCACCCTCTCCACCCGCATGTCCCACTCTTCGCCATCGTCCTCCGCTCGCCGCTCCCCCCTCGCTCTCGCCACGCGGATGCACGCGCTCGAGCCCTCCGCCACGCTTGCGATGGCGGCGCGGGCCCAGGCACTGGCCGCCTCGGGGGTCGACGTCATCGATCTGTCGGTCGGCGAGCCCGACTTCCCCACACCCGAGCACATCTGCCGGGCCGCCGAGGCGGCGATCCGTGCCGGGAAGACGAAGTACACGCCGGCGGCCGGCATTCCCGATCTCCGCAAGGCGGTGGCCGCCGACTACACCCGCCGCAGCGGCCTTGCCGTGACGCCGGCGCAGGTCGTCGTCTCCAACGGCGCCAAGCATTCGCTCCACAATGTCTTCACGGCGCTCCTCGACGAGGGGGATGAGGTGATCGTCCCCGCTCCGTACTGGGTGAGCTATGCGGAGCTCATCAAGCTCACCGGGGCCAAGCCGGTGATCCTTCCGACGCGCCTCGAGGATGATTTCAAGCTCCGCCCCGAAGCCCTTCGCGCCGCGCTCACGCCGGCCACGCGGATGCTCCTCCTCTGCTCGCCGAGCAATCCCACCGGTGTGGTCTATTCGCCTGAGGAGCTGGGAAGCCTCGCCGACGTGGCGATCGCTGCTGATCTCTCGGTCGTTGCCGACGAGATCTACGACCAGCTCGTCTTCGACGGCCGGCAGGCCGTCTCGTTCCCCACCCTCCGCCCCGGCCTCGCCGACCGCACCGTCGTCGTCGCCGGTGTCAGCAAGACCTACTCGATGACTGGCTGGCGGATCGGGTGGACGATCTGCCCGGAGCCGCTTGCCAAGGCGATCGGCAATCTCCAGAGCCAGGAGACGAGCAACCCCTGCAGCGTCAGCCAGCATGCCGCCGTGGCAGCGCTGACCGGCCCCCAGGAATGCGTCGCCACGATGAACGCCGCCTTCCAGGCCCGCCGCGACTTCGTCGCGGCGCGGCTCCGGGCGATCCCTGGCGTTCGCATCCCCGACATCGGCGGCGCCTTCTATGCGTTCTTCGACATCAGCCCGATCCTCGCCCGCGGCACCAACGGGATCACGACAAGCGCGGCCTGGTGCGAGGCGCTCCTCGAGAAGGAGCATGTCGCCCTGGTCGCCGGGAGTGCCTTCGGCGCGGAGGGGAACGTGCGGATGAGCTTCGCGTCGAGCGAAGAGAAGCTCGAGCGCGGCCTCGACCGGATCGCCCGCTTCGTGGGAGCGTAGCCAGGGACCGGGAAACAAGCAGCTCACCCCGAAGCGACGCTTGGACCGGAAGCATCGAGGCGCTCTGCGGGCAGTACGCCTGTGGGTGGTTCGTCGGCCGGGGCGGCAAAAGTCTCGTCGCCCCGCATCGCTTTAGACCAGCCACGCGTGCCGTTCAAAGCGGTAGGCGCGATCGGGGACTCCTCGAGCGTTCGCCGACCCCGGCCTCGTTCTCTCCGCTGGCAAGAACAACCACCAGTCGGCCGTGCCACGACGGGGCACGGCCGACCCCGAAGCGACGTTTGAGTTCGAGTACTGGTCAGTCCGGCTCACTCCAGCTCCAGCGCGCGGAGGTCGCGGAACTCCACTTTCATCGTCAGCCCGCCGTGGATCTGGAGTCCGATCGGAGCCGGGGCGGCGTATTTCGGCGACGTGTACTGCGACACCGGCTCGCCGTTGAGCCAGACGGTGAACGTGTCCCCCTTGGCACGGATCCGGATCCGGTTCCAATCCCCCGGCTTGAGCAAGTCGCCTGCGCGCTTGGCCTGCGCTTCCTCAGGATAAGTGCCGACGTAGAACGAGCAGGTCATGTCGCGCTTCAGGCTGCGCGAGACGCCGATCTGCAATTGCAGCTCCGGCTTGCGGAGCATGAATCCGCTGTCGATCTCCCCCTCAAAGCGTACCTCTCCCTCGAGGATCACGTCGCCGTAGGCCTTCTCCGTATAGAGCATCGAGCCCTTCTTCTCGGCGTCGTTCTCACCGACGAGGACTCCATCGATGACCTTCCAGTGGGATTCGGCAGGGGGCGTCCAGCCGGTGAGATCTCGGCCATTGAAGATCGGCGGCAGGCTCGACGTCGCCGGGACCTCCTCGGCGCGGAGGACCTTCGCGGCCGCCGCCAGGGCCACGACGGCGGTGAGGAGGACGGCCAGAGCGCGGGGGAGCGGAAGTGGCACGGGTCGGTCTCCGGCGAATGGCGGGCGGCGGTGCAAAGGGGGCCGAGACGAGGAGCGCGGGGGGAAGGCGCGCGGGGTGAAGTATAGACTCGCCTTCGTGGCGCGAACGATGGGGATGCCAGATGGATGGAGCGGGGCGATGATCGACTCGACAGCTGCGATCGTGCTTGCCGGCGGACGTTCGTCGAGATTGGCGAGCGCCGGGATCGTGCCCCCCGGCGGCAAGGCCGGCCTCGTCCTCGCCGGCGCGACGCTCCTCGGACGGGTTTGCGGGCGGGTGGGGGGCGTGGCGCGGAGGATCGTCGTCGTGGCGGCGCCGGGGCAGGACCTTCCTTCCCTGCCGATCGCCGTGGAGGTGGTGCGCGACAGCGCTCCTGGGGCAGGGCCTTTGGCGGGGATCGCCGACGGGCTGCGGGCTCTCGGCGGTGCGGTGGCGGCGGTGCTTGTCGTATCGTGCGACGTGCCGCTGGTCAGTCCGAGGATTCTTGCGTTGCTGCGGGAGAGGCTGATGGCCGGGCCGGGGGCGCCGCTGTGGGTGGTGCCGGAGGTGGAAGGCCATCTCCAGGTGCTCGTGTCGGCGGTTCGGCCAGAGGTTTTGGCGGCGATCGAGGCCCACCTCGCGGCAGGCCGGCGCGATCCCCGGTCGCTCGTCGAACGCCTCGCGGCGGCCGGCGCGGCGCGGATCGTCCCGGAAGGGATGCTCCTCCCGGTCGATCCGGGGCTGGAGAGCTTCCGCGACCTCGACACGCCACGGGACCTGGAGGACTTGGGGGATTTTCTGGCAATCGATGGGGAAAGCTGACC
>CANGGC010000325.1 GCA_947453125.1 Planctomycetaceae bacterium
AAGGCAAGCATCGCCGCGGCGAGAATGGCCAGCGGGGCGATGAGGCGGAAGGCGTTGCGGAGGAGGGCATTCATGACCGGAATTGTAGCCCGTGGGCCCGCCCTGCGGAGGATCACTTCGGCGCGCCGCCCGGCCACCCGGCCGGGGCCACGATCAATTCCCCCTGCATCGCCATCCAGTGCCCGGGGAAGGTGCAGAGAAATGGATAGCGCCCCGGATCCTCCGGCACACGGAACCAGATCGCCATCTTCCCGCCGGGGGGCGTGATGTCGGTCCAGGCCAGACAATCGTCGGTCTCCGGCACATACTGCCGCGCCGCGGCTTCCGGGTCGGTGACCAGCGCATTCACTGCGGCTCCCACCCGGGAGAGCGTCCCGGGCTTGAGGAGCGCCCAGTTGTGGGGCACCGTGTCGGGGTTGGTGAAGGTGAGCTCGACGAGATCCCCGGCCCGGACGTCGAGCCGGCGTGGGATGAAGGAGAGATTCGGGCCGACCGCCACCTCGATCTTCGCTGTCACCTCCTTGGATGGCACAGCGAAGGGATTGGGCTTCGTATTGAGAGCCCGCGCGGTGTCTGCGATGAGCGGATGGGGACGGAGTGGGAGGGTCCGCTCCTGCGCCCCTGGCATCGGGCCGTCGAGCCGATTGGCGGTGATGACGAGATCATGCTCCACCCCAGCCCCCGTCGCCACGAGGAGGTGGAGCTGGTCGACCGGCTGGATCTCCGGGATCTCGAGGAACAACGATCTCCCGCCGCTGAGCACCTGCACGGCGGTGATCGGCAGGTGGTCGTGGCCACGGAGCCCTTCGTGCTGCGCGGAGTACTCATCCGATCCGTAGCCGCCGCCGTAGCGGTAGTTCCAGCTTTGCGCGAAATGGCGAGCCGGATCGGCAGCGACCCTCGAGTCGACCTGCTCGGCGAAGTCGATTCGTACGCCGTTGTCATGGAGGTGGAAGCCGATCGGCTGCTGGAGCCGTTCGCCGCTGTAGCGGACGCGCTGGAGGCAGCCATCGGCAGCCGTGTAGGTGCCCCAGCCGGCCATGCCACTCACATAGAGCGCCCCGTCGCGGTCGTTGAACTTCCCCCGATGCGAGCCCGACCGGAACGACACTGGCAGCGGCACGATCGCCCCCTGCTGCTGCCCGGCCACCTCGTCGCGAAGGAGCACCATCGCCGTCCCCGCGCCAAACGACAGATGGACAAGCTGCCCGCCGAGCGGCCCCATCGCTCCCTCCGGCACCCACACCTGCCCGCCGCAGTTGTTGTCGATGCCGCGCGGCAGATAGGCCAGCGGCAGATCGGGAACCTGGCCACTCCGTGGCCCACCGTGGCCGAAGTGGAGCGGTGGCTCCCCCGATCTGGGCCGCCCCGGGGGCACAGCGCCGACGAGGCTCGCCGGCACCCAGTCCCCCTCGCTCGATCCGGCCGTGATCGTGCCGTCGGGGCAGATGCCGACGCCGTCGGAATTGCGGAGCCCGGTGGCGAGCACCTCGGCTGTTTTTCCGTCGCCTGAGATCCGCACGAGCCCCTGCGCACTGCAGGCGGTGATGAAGCGGCCCTGCGCATCGCGGACGAGCCCGCAGGTGTAATCATGGCCGCCGGCCGACGCCGCGTAGGCACGGGAGAAGCAGTCGTAGCGATCGGCCTCACCGTCGGCATTGGTGTCGATGAGCTTCGTGATCTGATCGCGACCGAGGACATGGATCACGCCATCCACGACCGCCATCCCCAGCGGGTGATGGAGCCCGGCCGCGATCCGCCGCCACGCGAGCCGACGCGGCTGGCCATCGGCCCCCGGATCGATCGGCCGCGCCCGCCACACATCCCCCTGCATCGTGCAAACGACAATGTCCCCGTCGGGGAGGAAGTCGTGATCGCCACAAAAAACGAGCGCCTTCCAGGGGTTTTCCACCGGAAGCTCAAAGCTGTCGACCGCCCACGGCACCTGCTTGCCGCGGACGATGTTCGTCTCCATCACCTCCGGCCACTGCGGCCGGCCACCATCGAGAAGGCTTTTGAGCGGATGGGTGTCGACCGGCCCGACGATACGGTGAAAAACGCCATTCTTCACCGTTGGGACATCGAGCATCCGCACGCCGTCGAGAGCGTAGACAAAACCGACTCGATCCCCCTCCCGGACAAACCCCTCGTAGTCGCGTTTCCCGACCGCGGCCTGCGTGGCTTCGGCTGGGAGCGACATCGCCTCTCCCCCCGGGCTGAGGCCACCGAGAAAGCCGTAACGCGTGTCGGAAAGGACGAGGAACTTTCCCTTCCAGGCAACCGGGTAGGTGAACGTGTCGGAATCGAAGCAGACGTTGAAGCCGTCACCGAGTTGGAGGCAGACCCCTCGGACAACCGTCTTCCCGAAGGCGTGGAGGACGCCCGCCTGGACCGAGCCGAGGATCGTGGAGTTCCAGCGGCCGTCTCGCCACGTCTCCTCGTTCTGATTGCCCCAGTGCCCGAGCGTGCCGCCGTCGAGGCCGGGATACTGGGGGAGGAGTGGCGGCGTGGGACAGATGGCCCGGAACCACCGCGCTTCCTTGGCATAAAAGTCGAACTGCCGATCGCGGTTGACCGGCAGTTGCCAATCGGGAAACGCCTCCGGGATGAGGGGAGCCCGATCGGGCTCGAAAGCCGCGGGTGTCGTCGGATGGGCGGCGGCCACCACCGCGGCAACCGTGGCCGCCGGCAGGTCTGCATGTCGGCCGAGATCGGCGAGGAAGCGGACGAGATCGCGCCGGTCGCGCGGATGGAGCGACTGCATCAGCCCGTCGGGCATCATGCTGCCGGATTCCTCGACGACCTCGATGTCGGCCTTGGCGAGCGTCTCCCGGGCTCCCGACGCCGGATCGCGGAGGACAAGTGCGGCGTCATCCTCGCGCTCCCGGTAACCGCGCCGACTCGCCCCGTCGGCCGTGACCACCGTCACGGTGCGGAACTCCGGCGCGATGACATGCTGCGGCCAGAGGAGCGATTCCGCGATCTGCTCGTGGGTCTTTTCAGCTCCGACCTTCGAGAGTGCCGGGCCCACGTTCCCCCCATGCTCCCCCACCTTGTGGCAGGAGATGCAGGCGAGCGTGTGCCGGGTGAAGACGCGGGCACCGTTGGCGGCACTCGCTCCCTCCCCCTGAGCCTCGGCCGCAAGCGCCACAACAACGGCCGGATCGTGCGGGGGAACGCCGCCAGTCGCCGCTGCCGCCTTCGGCGCAGGCGCGGGAGCCGCCCAGGTCTTCATGCCAGGGAGTGCACCCGGATCCTTGCCATCGAGCTTCGCGGCCACCCACTCGAGCCCCACGAGGTTGTCACGGAGCCGATCCTCGGCGTCGAGTTGGGTGTGGTTGAGGATTCCAAAGGGCCCCTCGAAGCCACTCTCCTGAACAACTTTGAGCAGTTCCATGTCCTGCTCGCCGGTGCCGATCGGAGCGATCTTCAGGCCGCGGGCCTCGCCGTCGGCGAACATCCCGTTGAGGTTGAGCACCTGGAGATAAGGCTTCATCCGCGCGAGCAGCTCGCGGAATCGCCCGGCATGGACGTGGCCGTGATGCTGGTTGTAGACGATGCCGACATTCGTCACCGGGGCGTCACCGGCTCGCAGCGCCTCAATGATCTCGATCTGATTCTCCGGCTCACCAAACCAGCCGCCGTGGTTGTAGAGGCCGACGGTGCAGCCAATTTTCTTGGCCGCCTCGGCTACGGGGCGGATCCGCGCCGCTTCGGCTGCCACGCGGGCCTTCTGCTCGTCGGCATTGGCCGTCGGCCCCCCGCCCCCACTCACCCACAGGCTCGGCTTCATGCCGTGGCGCTCGAGGACGCCGAGGATCAGCTTCGCTTCGTCGTTGAGCTCACCGGGAAACCACCAGGCAACAAGCTCGATCCCCTGCTCGGAAATTGCCCGCATCTCGTCGTCGAACTGCGGGACATGCTCGGCCCGGTAATCGTAGGCGTATTTGACGATCCCCAGCCGCTTCATCATCGCCGCCCGGTCGGCAGGCGAACGGGCCTCGTCGTCGAAGGGGACGATGCACCAGGCGACGAGATTGTCCCGTCGGAAGAGCTTTTCAGCGGGCACAAGCTCGTCGGCCCGCGCCACGGCCGGCGAGCCCATGGCGAGCGCGAGGAGAACGACCAGGAGACGGAACGGACGGATGACGCCGATCACGGGAAACCCCCACAAGTGTATTGAGCCGGCCGAAACTGCCGCGCCCTGACCGCAACAGTATGCCACAGCGACCAGCCGAATCGGCAGCTCAACCTCTGTCGACGCCCCCCTTCGGGACGGGCATCCCCGGGGTGAACCAGGGTTCATCGGGGCAATGTGAGCCGCTGACGGACGAGGACCGGAAGATGCTTCACCGGCACCGAGCCGCAGGACAGCACCGCCTCGCGGTAGCGGCCGAGCTCGAAGGCCTCCCCCTGCTCGCGCTGGATTTCCGGCCGGAGCCGATGGTGGGCGGTGCGGCCGGCGAAGTAGGTGGAGAGCTGCACGGAGCTCTGCTTGGCGCGGACGATCTTCAGC
>CANGGC010000326.1 GCA_947453125.1 Planctomycetaceae bacterium
AGGACTTCGGGGCCACCGACCGTCCCGCTCCCGCCACCCAGTCGGAGAGGACACCGCGGTCCACCACCGGCACACGCTTGAGCCCCAGCGTCCCCCATTCCCAACGTTGCTGCGACGTCCAACGGCTCGGGGCCGCGAGGAGGTGTTCGTCGTCATCGAGGAGGAGATCCCAAAAAAAACGGCGTTGGAGCGTGCCATCGGCGAACCGCGGAGCTTCGAGCTGGAGCGGCCCTACCACCCCTCCCAGAAACCACGTCGCCCCGCCCCCCTCGGAGACGCTCCGCGGACGCGCTGTCGCGATCGTCACCACCGCCGCGGCGCGTCCGCCCCCCTGCCCCGGGCCGCGTGGAATGTCGATCGCTACCGCGCCGTCAGGACGAACAGCCCCGACGATCATCGCGCCGTCGAGGCGAACCTCGACCGCCGCGGGATCGGGGCGGCCGTCACGCATCGGCAGGCAGGAGGGGGGGAGCGCCAGCACCAAGCGCGGCCCGGTCGTCGTCACGGCGTACCGGAAACGATCCTCGCGTCGATCGGCAACGATCCTCGTCTCGAGCCAGGCCGCTTCGACGACGGTGTCGCCGCTGCCATTCCCCGGCTGCGACGAGAACGTCAGCGGTACCGATTCCTGGATCCGCGTCGCCACCCACACCCGTTCCGCCGCGGGCAGGTTCGAGGCCACATCGCGCCTCCACACTTCGCCACGGACATCGACGATGGGGCTTTCGTCCGAGACGAGCGTGAACGATTGGCGGCCGATCCGCGCCCCACGGGGAAGAACGAGCGGGAGCGGGGAAATCTCGGCCTCTCCCTCGGGCCGCGGCGTCGGCATCGTCCACCGGAGGACGATCTCCCCTTCGCCGAGGAGTGGGACGGCAAGCAGGCTGCGCCATGCCGTGCCGTCGGTGCCGGGGGACGACGCATCACCGCCGGGGAGCGCGAACGGGGAGAGGCGCTGGGCGCCCTGCCGGATCTCGAACGTCTCCGCCTCGGCGATGGCGGCAGGCAGGACGACATCGATCGACTCCAGCGGCAGATGGGCCACGTCCAACCGAAGCGTCTCCTCCACGACGGTCTCCTCCTCGCCGATCGTCGCCCGGGCATCGACGGCCACCTCGACACGACGCGGCAGCGAGCGCCGCGACGCCTGAAACTCCCCCGCCGCACCGTCGAGCCGGTAGACGAGTTGCCCGCGGTCTCCATCGGCCCGCCGGGAGGCCGGCACCACCTGACGGACCAGGCCGCGGATCTTCTCGCCATCGGGGAGGACCTCGATGTCGGCTTCAGCGGCCACCGTCACCGTCGCCGGGCCGACGAGGTCGGCCCGCGGTTGCGGCATCGTCCACGAGAGACGGTCGCCCGCGCGATCGACGGTCAGCGCGGCGCGGAGGTCGACGACAGCATCGCCGACGAGCGGTTGGAGAAACGGGATCACCACCTCGCCGTCGCGCGACGCGACGGCCGCCGTATCAACGAGGGTAGCCGGGGAGACCTCGTCGATCGTCCAGCCGGCCAAACCGATCGAGAGCCGCGTCACCGGCGCCCCCCGGACGGAGACCCGGAACTTCGCGTCCAGCACCACGCGTGTCTCCCCGATCGTGTAGCGGTACTCGGGCTCGACGACAACCCGGCTGCTCCGCGGCCTGACCCGCATCGGCAGGCTCGCCGGTTGGGCGTCATGGGCGAAGGCGGCCACGAAACCGGGCTGCCTTGCAGCCGGGGCGGGGTCGACACGTCGGTTGGCACCGGAATCGTCCCAGTCGAGCTGCCACTCACCCGCGACCACCAGCGCCGTCCGCCCCCGCTGCCGCCAACCGGGGACTCCCTCCACCGCGAAGCCGAGGGGATCGAAGGGCACGCGACCGGTGGGATCGACGGGACGCTCGCACTCGAGTTCCACGAGCGTCACGCCATCCGGATTCCGCGCCATCTGCACCTCGATGACCCGGGCCCCGTCCCCTCCCTCGAAAGCATTCCCGTCGGCATTGATCAGCGACGCCGGCTCGCGGACACGGACGAGCGTGCAGCGCGGCGGCAGCGTCAACCGCACCGCCCCCTGATCGGCCGGCAGGCCGTCGATCCGTACCGTCGCGTCGATGACGGCAACGCGGCCATCGATCCGCACGAGGCTCTCCACCGTCACCTGTGGCAGGACGCCGCCGCGGGCCGCCGCAGCCCCCCGGCCAGCAATCCGGAACGTGGTCTCCCCACCGACCCCGTCACAGACGACCCGGCTCCCCTCCGCCCCATCAGGCTCCACACGTGGGGGGAGGCCGACGGGCTGGACGGTCACGACCGGCTCCGATCTGGTGGTCAGGATCACGCACCGCGACGTCGTCGCTACCGGGAGATCGAGGATGAAGGTCTCGCGATCGGCGAGCGTTTCCAGCGCCACCATCCCGCTGAGGGTCACCGTGTGCCGATCGTCACGACTCCCCGACACCCATCCGCGGTAGCCGCTGGCCATGGCCTCGCGTTCTGGACGCGGCCCCTCGAGAATGAATCGCCCCGGCCCCTCGACCCGCGGGTCGGCCGTGAGGATCAGACCCGTCAGGCGCAGCGGCGCATCGACCCAACCATCCCGGGTCTGGCGGACCTCGAGGGTGAGCTCGACGCGGCAGGTGTCGGCGTCGCTCCCCACCCCGGGGCGAACATCAGCGACCAGGCGTTCGATGACCAGGCCCGGCGGTCGCGGTACCCCGGGCAGCCGCTCGCGCTGTCCGAGGAGTTCGAGAAAGTCGCGGTACTGGAATCCGGGCACCGGCACGAGCCGGCCACCGTCGTCCGGGAGGTAGAAGATCTCGGGGGGCTGTTCGACGGGGCGCGGTTCCTGACCTCCGTCGGGGCGGGCCACCGCGGCAGAGGTAGCCGGCTCGCCGCGCGGCGAGCTCGCGACGGGCGTGCCGCTGCCGGGGCGCAGGCTCCCGGCGGGCTCGGTGGGGGAGGCAGCTGCCTTCCCGGCCGGCGGCTCCCCCTGCGGACGCGCCAAAGCGATCGTTCCCAGCCCGATGGCGAAGGCCACAACGACGATCCCCAAGCGGAACGCCTGGCCGATCCCCGGGCGGGTTTGGTGGGGCGCGGTGGTCGATCGCTTCCGCTTTGGCATCTCCACCCCTGGGATTGTCTGGAGACAGCGTTGTCTGAACACAGCTCGGTTGGACGTCGTCCCGGCCTTCCCTTCGACACTAGCTTCCCGGGGCACACGCCGCACACCAATCAGGCGGGAAGGAGCCCCGTCTGCCGGGGCAATCCGACCGTCGCGACACGCTCCACCGGCACGACCGGCGCCGGCGGCATCCCGATGCACCGCGACGCCGGGCCCTCAATCGAGCCACGGGGGAAGGATGCGCTGGAGCTCGTCGAGGAGCCGGATGCTCGAGGCACTGATGAACGCGGGGGTGTCGAGGACGAGATCCGGCCCGGCGGCAAACGGCCCAACACACCCTCCGGCCTCCCGAACCAGGAGGAGCCCAGCGGCGACATCCCATGACTTGATGCTCCGCACCCAGAAGGCGTCGAAGCGTCCGCAGGCGACATAGGCGAGATTGATCGCCGACGAACCGCTCCGACGGATCGCCAGCGCGTGGGGAACGACGGCAAGGAAATCCTGGACGGCCGGTGAGTGGCCGTCGACCTGAGCTGGAAAACTCACCGCCACGACAGCCTCGGAGAGCGTGGCCGTCGGCGCGGCGACGATGCTCCGCCCGTTGAGCCACGCCCCCCCTCCGGCCCGCGCGGTGAAGCATTCGTCGCGGATGGGATCATAGATCGCGCCGACAACGAGCTCGTCGCCGCGGGCGAGGGCCACCGAGGTGCAGTAAGCGGGGATCCCCTTGACGTAATTCGTCGTGCCGTCGAGCGGATCGACGATCCAGCGATACTCGCCGGCCCCGCCGGTCGCGCCCCCCGGCGCCGACTCCTCCCCGACGAACCCGTGATCGGGGAAAGCCCCGAGCACGATTCGCTGGACCTCGGCCTGCGCCGCGACGTCGGCCTCGGTGACGAAGTCGCGCGGCCCCTTCGAGGACACCGCAAACCGCCCCACCCAATCCTGGAGCACGCTCCCTCCGGCACGGGCGGCGGCTTCGCAGATGGCAAGAGGGTCGGGCATGGTTGTGGGCTCCAAGACTGCCGGGGCACAGAGAGCGACGGCTTCCAGACCGTCAGGGTCCCTGCGACCACTAAACTACCAGACGGCGGCGAGGCACGTTCTCTGCAGACTGCCGGAGATCACCAGGGCCGACTCGCTTCGCAGGAAGTGATGGAGGGCTTTTCCCAGCGACAGCTACACTGCCCTTCTGCCGGCATCCGTTCCGGCTTCTGTGTCCGGCGAGGATTGCCCCATGTCGAGATCACCGTCCGCATCATCCCAGGCCAGCCAGGTGAAGGCCCTCCGCGGCCGCGTCGACAGCGTCTGGACGCTCGCCGGCGGCAGGGCCGAGGATCGAGATCGGGGCGTCGTCCTCGATCTCTCGGTCCCCGCCGCGGGGCTTGCTACTCCCGCGGGGGATCGGC
>CANGGC010000327.1 GCA_947453125.1 Planctomycetaceae bacterium
CGAGACGCAGACGCGGGATGGCAAGCCGCCCTACGCCAACACGCGCAACGTCACCGCCGGCAGCATCCGCCTCCTCGACCCGCGCGAGTGTGCCGCCCGTCCCCTCCGCTTCTTCTGCCACGGAATCGGCGATTCCACCGGCCTGGGGATCGCCTCGCAGTCGGAGCTCCAGGCCTGGGCGAGCGCCGCGGGGCTCGCCGTCGCGCCTGGGGGAGGGCGGTTCACATCAATCGGCGCCCTCGTCGACCATGGCAACACGCTCATCGAAGAGCTCCACGCCCTTGACTTCGAGGTCGACGGCTTCGTCGTCAAAGTCGACGACTTCTCGCAGCAGCGTGAGGCGGGAACGACCTCCAAGACACCGCGCTGGGCGATCGCGTGGAAGTTCGAGAAGTTCGAGGCGACGACGACGCTCGCCGGGATCCGAGTCCAGGTGGGGCGCGGGGGCACGGTGACGCCGGTGGCCGATCTGGAGCCGGTGGAACTCGCCGGCACGATCGTCCGCCGGGCGAGCCTCCACAACGCCGACGAAGTCGCCCGCAAGGACATCCGCACCGGCGACGTCGTCGTCGTCGAGAAGGCCGGGAAGGTGATCCCCCATGTCGTCCGGGTGGAGAAGCACAAGCGGACCGGCGCGGAAGTCCCCTGGACGCCACCGACCGTCTGCCCGGAATGTGGCACCGCCATCGTCAAGGATCCCGAGGGGGTGTTTCTCCGTTGCCCGCTCGTTGCCTGTCCGGCGCGCGTTCGGGAGCGGCTGCGGTTCTTCGCCTCGCGCGGGGCGATGGATATCGAGGGGCTCGGCGACAAGCTCGTCGAGCAGCTCGTGGCCACCGGAATTGTGCGCGATTACGCCGATCTCTACCGGCTCTCCGTTGGGGATCTCGTGCCCCTGGAGCGGATGGGGGAAAAGTCGGCGGAGAACCTCGTCACCGCGATTGCGGAAAGCCGGACGCGCGGCCTCGCCAGGGCGTTGAACGGGCTCGGCATCCGTCATGTCGGGCCGCGCGTGGCCTCGATCCTTGCCGACCGGTTCGGGAGCATCGCCCGGCTCTCGGCGGCGACGATCGACGACCTCGCGGCCGTCGACGAGATCGGCCCGGCTATCGCCGCGACCGTCCACGAATGGCTCGCCTCGGACCATGGTCGGGGGGTGATCGACGGCCTGACGAGCGCGGGCGTCCTCCTCAAGGCACCGCAGGGAACGGCCCCCGCCGCCGATGGCCCACTCGTCGGGAAGACGCTCGTCGTCACCGGCACGCTCGACGGCTCCTCGCGCGACGAGGCCGAGGCGAAGATCCGTGCGGCCGGAGGGCGGGCCTCGTCGAGCGTCTCGAAGAAGACAGATTGGCTCGTGGCGGGGCGAGACGCTGGCAGCAAGCTCGAGAAGGCAAAGAAAATCGGCGTGAAGATCGTCGACGAGCTCGGCTTCGAGAAACTGCTCGCCGGCGACACCCCGACGGAGTGACCGCGTTTCAGAGGGGCCGCCCGGCCGTTCCTGCCGCGGAGTCTTCCGGCAGACAGGCCCAGGCAAGGATCGCCATCGCGGCGCCCCACAGCGGCTCCCCGGCGACTAGGCCGATCAGCGGCCAGCCGACGAGACCGGCCCGGGCGACCAGCGATTGAGTCGATCGATTCCAGACGCCGACGGCAAAGGCGATCTCGAACAGGACGATTGCGTGCGTGACGAGGTTCGTGGCGATCTCCGAGCCGGCGAACACGCCGGTCAGATCGACCCGCGTTGATTCCCGGGCGGAAAGCCACCAGGCGGCCGTGCCGTTCCACCAGACGTCGGCCTTGAGTTGCGCCACCACCGCCGCCGCCGCGATCACGGAGGCGTGGAGGCGGAGGAGCGCGAGCGCCAGCCCGTTGCGCCAGGAGGGGAGTGCCTCGGCAGCAGCAAGCCGCCGGTCGACCGAGAACGCATCCCCCGAACGGCCGACGACGAGGCACCAGAGGATGACGGCGAGGACGTCATCGGCCGGCCCAACGAGCATCGGCCCGCGGTGGAGGAGCGAGGCCCAGAAGATGGCCACAAGCGGCGCCGTGAACGGCGTCCAAGTGCCGACGGCGAGCATCCCGAGGAGCCCAACGCCGAGGAGAAAAATGGCCCACAGCGCTGCGTTCGACCGCGCCACATCGAACAGCGACAGCGCGGTCGGCGACCGCCACGCTCCGAGGACTTGAGGCGAGACGATCCCGTCGGGGCCGAACCAGACGACGAGATCCCCCGCCCAACTCCAGGCCAACAGCAGCCCGAGGAGCCCGGCCAGCGCCCGGACGACCGCCAGACGTCGAGCGGTCTTCGGCGTGAACCAGAAACGATCCCAGGTGCCGGCTGCCGCGGCGGCAAGGACGCCGACCGAAGATGAGGAGCGATGGCCCATCGTCAGTTCCCCCCGCCGGGCGCCGGGGCGGCGTCGATCAGCGGCGCGACCTCCTCCGCCGGAGGCATCGGGATCAGCTGAAGTTCGCCATCGCGGCGACGCACCCGGACTTCGAGCGCGGTCTCGGTGCCACGCGGGCTGCGGGCCGAGTCGTAGTCCGGCGGCACGCTCCGCACGATCCGGATTTCGAGGTCGTCGTCACCGGCGGCGGCAAACGCCCCGGCGCCGATCGCGGCCGGCAACACGCCGGCCTGCTCGGCATCTTCCTCGGCCAGCACCGCGGCAGCTGCCAACCGCCGCCACCGTGCTCCGCGCTCGCTGTGATCCCCGGCTGCGGGGAAACGAAGTGGGGCCGTCGGCCGCCCCTCTCCCTTTCCGGCCAGCTCTCCGGCCATGCGGATCTCGAGGTGATGATCGGCGTCCTCCGGGAGTCCGTAGGTGAGGCGGGTGTCGTGGCCGAGATCGAGCCACAGGGGCACCATCCACGGCGCGAACAACCGATCTTTGACCGTGCCGATGAGGAGCGAGGTCCCGCTGGCGGTGTTCCCCGCCACGCAGAGGAAGAGACCGACGAGATAGAGCCCCAGCAGAAGCGTGGCCGGACCTCGGAGCGTTTCCGGAACAGCCCCTGCAGCGGGCACAAGTCCCCCTTCCGCCCCCTCTTCGGGGCCGGTCGGGGACAAACCCTCCGGGCGCAACAGAGCGCCCGAGGGCCTTCGACGGTCGTCGCGATCGGGGGTGTGGTGACGGGCCATGGGGCATTTGTCCGCGGGAAAACCCTTCCCACAGTGGCTTCGCGTTGACATTCCCGCAAGCGGGCGATAGTTTTGGCGTAGGTTTTGAAGAGCCACCCGACCCGGCCGGGAGCTCAGGCCGTTCCTGCTCACGCATTCGATCCGGGGGATTAGCTCAATTGGGAGAGCGTCTGGCTGGCAGCCAGAAGGTCAGGGGTTCAAATCCCCTATCCTCCATTCCGCGTGACGGCTCGAGTCGGGCGTTCGGCAGCCGTGAGCGGTGAATGCCCTGCAGCAGTGAATGCCTTGCGAGTCGGCACTGCCGGAGGTGACGCGCGGAGCGCGGTGGCGTGGGTTGACGGACGGTTCGTCCCCGCCGCTGACGCGGTCATCCCCGTGGGGGATGCCGGGTTCGTTTTCGGCGCTACGGTCACCGAGCAACTCCGGTCGTTCGCCGGTCGACTGTTTCTCACCGCCGAGCATGCCGCCCGATTCTCGCGTTCCCTCGAGATCGTCGGTATCGAGCCCGCCTGGCCGGTCGACGACCTGTTTGCGATCGCCGCGGAGGTGACGGCCCGCTGCCATACGGCCGGTCCTGCCGGAGGCGATCTCGGGGTCGTGGTCTTCGCGACCCCCGGCGACGCGCCAGCTCAGCATGGGGGCCGGCTGGGCACGCCACGGGTGATCGTCCATGCCTTTCCACTCGCCTTCGCCTCCTGGGCCTCCGCCTATGACACCGGCGTCGCGCTGCGGAGCGTGGCCACCACGCAGATCCCCTCCTCCTGCTGGCCGATCGAACTCAAATGCCGCAGCCGGATGCACTATCACCTTGCCGATCGGGAGGCCCGGGCGCTCGAAGCCGGAGCCCGCGCGATCCTCCTCCACGCGGATGGTCACGTGAGTGAAACCTCGACCGCCAACGTGGTGATCGCCAACGAGGACACGCTCCGCACGCCCCCCCGCGGCGATGCCCTCTCCGGCGTCAGCTTGGGACACCTCCGCACGCTGGCTCGAGCGGAGGGCTTGAGCTTTTGCGAGACACCGCTCACCCGGGCCGATGTCGCCGCGGCCGAAGAGATCCTCCTCACGAGCACGCCGAACTGCCTGCTCCCGGTGACCCGCTTCGATGGCGTGGCCGTCGGTAGCGGTCGGCCCGGCCCGCTGTTCGGACGATTGCTCGCCGCTTGGAGCCGTGACGTCGGCCTCGACATCGCGGCTCAGGCCCGTGCCTGCGCCAGCCCTCCGCCCGGAGGTGCCCAGGCATGATCGACATCGATACCCAGGCTCCGGAGGCCCGCGCCACCGCGACGGTCTACGAGGTCGTCCACACGACGGTCTACTCCTATTCGGAAGAGGTGCCGGTGTGCCACAAC
>CANGGC010000328.1 GCA_947453125.1 Planctomycetaceae bacterium
GCCTGCGAAGGCGACGTCGCTGATCATCGTCTACCTGTGGGGAGGCTTGAGTCACATCGACTCGCTCGATCCCAAGCCCGACGCGCCGCCCGAGGTTCGTGGGGAGTTCCGGCCGATCTCCACGGCCACGCCCGGCATCGCCTTCAGCGAGCATCTTCCACTCCTCGCCCGACAGACCGAGAAGCTCGCCGTCATCCGTTCGATCCACCACGACGACGCGGCACACGGCCGGGGGATGTACTGGAATCTCACCGGACACAAGCCACCGCGCGTGGGCAACATCCCACCCCTCTCGGGCGATTGGCCGTCGATCGCGGCGATGGTCTCGACGTTGCGGCCGCCGCCGGAGGGGGTTCCCCCGGCCGTCCGCGTCCCCTATCCGCTCGTCGACAACGGCACGCTTCAGGCGGGCGAGTATGGCGGTTGGCTCGGGGTGAAGGTCGAGCCGATCATCATGCGTCCTTCCGGTGGCGAGCCGTTTGCCGGCGTTTCCCGCTCACTCGGCGCGGAGACGCTCGAGATCGGCAAGGTTGATAGCGGGCGTGTGTCACGCCGGGAGGAGCTCCGCTCGCGACTCGACCATGCCCCTGGCAGGGCGGCCGACTTCGCGTCGCACGATCACTTCCGGGACTTGGCCCGCGATATCCTGCTCGGTTCGGCGGTGCGCGAGGCCCATGACATCGACCGCGAGCCTCCGCGCGTGCTCGAGTCGTACGGCCCCCACATCGGCGGCCGCAGCCTGCTGTTGGCACGGCGGCTCACCGAGGCCGGAGTGCCGGTGGTGCAGGTGTGCTGCGCGGCGGGGGATCTCAACGGCGGTGCAGGCGACATGTGGGACACCCACGGCGACAACTTCAACCGGCTCAAGTCGAGGCTCCTCCCCGTCTTCGATCGGAGCGTCTCGGCGCTCCTCGAGGATCTCGCCGACCGCGGCACGCTCGGCACGACGCTCGTCGCCGTCCTCACCGATTTTGGCCGCACGCCGCGCGTCAACGGCGCGGCCGGCCGCGACCACTATCCCGGCGTCTATTCGGTGGCCTTGGCCGGGGGCGGAATCCGCGGCGGACAGGTGTATGGCTCGAGCGATGGACTCGGGGCCTTCCCCCTTGACCGGCCCTGCACCCCTCCGGACATCCATGCCACGCTCTTCCACGCCCTCGGGCTCTCCCCGCGGGCGGAGCTCCGCGATCCGCTCGGCCGCGTGTTCCCTGCGACCGACGGCGACGTGCTCGACCTCTTCTGAGCTGGCCATAACCTCCGCCGGATCCCACCATGATGTCGCCGCGCCTGCAAATCTTTGCAGCCCTTCTCCCCGCACTCGCCTACGCAACGGCGATCGCTGCCGCGGCCGATGACCTTCCGCACCACCGCGCCGAACTCGTCTTTCCGCTCAACGAGCGCCACAACCATGCGCCGGGGATCGTCGAATGCCCCGACGGCCAACTCCTCGTCTCCTGGTACCGCGGTTCTGGCGAGCGGAAGGCCGACGACGTCGTCGTCCTCGGTGCCAGGCTGGCGAAGGGGGCGGAGACGTGGAGCGAGCCGTTCACGCTCGCCGACACCCCCGGCTTCCCCGACTGCAACACCTGCCTCTTCATCGATGCCACGCAGCAACTCTGGCTCTTTTGGCCGATCATCCTCGACAACGAGTGGGGCTCGGCACTGACCAATTACCGCACTTCGCACGACTATGCAGGCCCGGGCGCCCCGACCTGGGACTGGCAGGGGGTGATCTGGCTCAAGCCCGACGACTTCCAGCACCGCGCCCGGGAGCTGGCCAGGGAGCGGCTCGAGTCGCTGCCGGCTGCGGACCGGCCGCGTGCCGAGGCGTTCTTCGCCGAGATCGAAGCTTCTTTGAGCAACAAGCTTGCCCAACGCCTCGGGTGGCAGCCGCGCTGCAAGCCGACGCAACTCCGCGGCGGTCGGATCGTGCTCCCCCTCTACAGCGACACCTACTCCTTCTCGCTGATGGCCCTCTCCGACGACGGCGGCCGCACCTGGCGTGCGAGCCAGCCCCTCATCGGCTTCGGCAACATCCAGCCGGCGGTCCTCGAGCGACGCGACGGTTCGCTCGTTGCCTACATGCGCGAGAATGGCCCCCTCGAAAGGATCCGCACCTGCGAATCGGCCGACGGCGGCGAGACGTGGGGGAAGGTGGGAACGCTCGACCTCCCCAATCCGGGATCGGGGCTCGACGCCGTCCGTCTCGCAAATGGCCATTGGGTGATGGTCCACAACGACTCCGTCGAGGGGCGCGCGAGCCTCGCGGTGAGCGTTTCGGAGGACGAGGGGGCCACCTGGACCCATGTCCGGCATCTCGAGCGGCAGGCCGAGGGGCAATATCACTATCCGGCGGTGATCGAGGGGGCCGACGGGACGATCCACGCCGTGTACAGTTATTTCGTCACCGGGGGAAAGTCGATGAAGCACGCCGCCTTCAACGAGGCGTGGATCCGTGCCGGGGACGCGCTCTGACCGTCATTCCCGTACGAGTCCTTCCGAGTCGAGTCGACCTCCATGACCATTCCCGCCGTCGGCAAGCCCTGGGTCGTCACCCCCGTCCAGCAGCTTCTTATCCGTGATCTGCTCACGCGGGCCCGGGCGTGGGCGCCGCGGCAGACGATCACCTACCGCGACCTCCGCGAGCACGACTACGCCGAGTTCTTCGCCCGCATCGACCGGGCCGCGGCGATGCTCGTTGGCTTGGGCGTGAAGGCAGGGGACCGGGTCGGGGTGATGGACTGGGACAGCCATCGCTACCTCGAGCTTTTCTTTGCCGTGCCGATGCTCGGGGCGGTGCTCCACACAGTCAACGTCCGCCTCACGCCGGAACAGATGGGGTGGACGATCCGCCATGCCGGTGATTCGGTGCTCCTCGTCCACCCCGATTTCCTCCCCGTCGCCGAGGGGCTTGCCGCAAGCCTCCCCGACGTACACGCGTGGGTGTCGCTCTCCGACGAATGCGTGCCGCCGGAGACGACGCTTTCCCTCGCCGGCGACTACGAGGCGCTCCTCGAGGCGCGGGCAGCCGACGTGGCTGGCGGCTTCGACTGGCCCGATCTCGACGAGAACACCGTCGCCACGCTCTTCTACACCACCGGTACCACCGGCGATCCGAAGGGGGTCTACTTCACCCACCGGCAGATCGTCCTCCACACGCTCGCCGTCGGGGCGACCTTCGCCGCCCATCAGCAGCCCGTCGGCATCCACGCCGAGGACGCCTATCTCCCCCTGACGCCGATGTTCCACGTCCACGCCTGGGGGATCCCCTACCTGGCGACGATGCTGGGGCTGAAGCAGGTCTATCCTGGCAAGTACGAGCCGCAGCGGCTGGCGGAATTGATCAAGCGGCACGCGATCACCTTTTCCCACTGCGTGCCGACGCTCGTCCAGATGCTCCTCCATCACCCCGCGGCCGCCGGCATCGACTACACCGGCCTCAAGCTCGTGATCGGTGGGGCCCCGCTCCCCAAGGGGCTCGCCGCCGAGGCCCAGGCCCGCGGCATCCGCATCATGGGGGGCTATGGGATGTCGGAAACGTGTCCGATCGTGGCGGCGCCCCACTGGAAGCCGGAGCATGCCTGTGCCGACAGCGAGGCGCAGCTCGACGTCCTCTGCCGCACCGGCTTCGCCTTCCCGTTGGTCGAGGCGAGGATCTGGGGGCCGGACGACGCGCTCCTCCCAGCGGACAGCGAGCAGGTTGGGGAGCTCGTCCTCCGCTGCCCCTGGCTCACCCAGGGCTACTACCGCGACGAGGCCCGCAGTAGCGAGCTGTGGCACGGAGGCTGGCTCCACACCGGCGACATCGCCTACCTCGATCGGGACGGCTACGTCCGGATCACCGACCGGCTCAAGGACGTCATTAAGATCGGCGGTGAGTGGATCTCCTCGCAGGAGCTCGAGAGCGCCTTCAGCCGGCACGAGGGAGTGAAGGAGGTGGCGGTGGTGGCCAAACGGGATCCCAAGTGGGACGAACGCCCGTGGGCCGAGGTCGTCCTCCGGGATGAAGTTGCCGGCGCCGTCACGCCGCGCGATCTGAGCAAGCACCTCCACCGCTTCATCGACGACGGCACGATCCACAAGCGCGCCGTGCTCACCGAGATCCGCATCGTCGACGCCCTTCCGAGGACGAGCGTCGGCAAGATCGACAAGAAGGAGATCCGCCGCCGGATTGCCGAAGACTGAAGCCTGCCCGCCCACGTCCCCCCACCGAACGCTCCCCACGAGGACCTCCGCCCCATGCCCCGCCCGCTCGTCGTGATCACCGACTTCATCAATCCACCACTCGGCCACGAGGAGCGGATCCTCGGCGATCTCGCCGACGTCGTCGCCCTCAATGCCTTCTCCGAGGACGAGCTTCAGGGGCGGATCGAACAGGCCGACGCGATGATGATGTACCACTTCCTCGCGATCGGCCGGAAGACGATCGACCGGCTGGAGAAGTGCCGTTTGATCGTCCGCTGCGGTGTCGGCTTCGACAACGTCGACCGGCA
>CANGGC010000329.1 GCA_947453125.1 Planctomycetaceae bacterium
GAGAAGGGGGCGATGATCGACAAGATCTGCGCCGGCCGCGTTCTCCCGACGACGCTCCACTCGCTCCACGTTCTGGCACGCCACGATCGCCTCGGCCTCCTCGCCGACGTCGTCGCCGCCGCCGGCCAACTTGCCGACGAACGCGACGGCCTCAAGCGCGCCGAGTTCACCACCGCCGTGCCGCTCGACGCAGCCGAACGCGAGCAAGTCGTCGCCGACACCGCCAAGGCCCTTGGCTTGCGGCTCGCCCCCACGTTCACCGTCAACCCTGACGTGCTCGGCGGACTGGTCGTCCGCGTCGAGGACACCGTCTATGACCAATCCGTCGCCACGGGCCTGCAGCGGCTCGGGCGCAGCTTGAAGCAGAGGAGCATCCATGAAATTCAATACAGACGAGATCGCCTCGGTACTCCGTGAGGAGATCGACCGCTTCGAACGGAAGATCGACGTCCGTGACGTCGGCCGCGTCCTCGAGGTCGGCGACGGCATCGCGCGCGTCTGGGGCCTTCAGGGCGTCATGGCGGGCGAAATGGTCGAGTTCCCCGGCGGCATCACCGGCCTGGCGTTCAATCTCGAAGAGAACTCCGTCGGCGTGATCATCCTCGGCGACTACCTCAAGGTCACCGAAGGTGACGAGGTCCGCAGCACCGGCAAGCTGTTGAGCGTGCCGGTCGGCGAGGCGGTCATCGGCCGCGTCCTCGACCCGCTCGGCAATCCTCTCGACGGCAAGGGGCCGGTCGTTACCGACGAGCGTCGCCCCGTGGAGACGCTCGCCCCGGGCGTCGCCGAGCGTTCCCCAGTCCGCGAGCCGCTCCAGACCGGCATCAAGGCGATCGACGCGATGACGCCGATCGGCCGTGGACAGCGCGAGTTGATCATCGGTGACCGCAAGACCGGCAAGACGGCGATCGGCATCGACGCGATCATCAACCAGAAGAACAGCGGCGTGAAGTGCTTCTACGTCGCCGTCGGCCAGAAGGATTCGTCGGTCGCCGTCGCGATCGACACGCTGCGGAAGTACGGCGCCATGGACTACACGACCGTGATCGTGTCGGGCGCCTCCACAGCAGCTCCTCTCCAGTACATCGCTCCCTACTCGGGCACGGCGATGGCGGAGTACTTCATGTACAAGGGGGAGCACGCCCTGATCGTTTATGACGATCTTTCCAAGCAGGCCACGGCCTACCGCCAGCTTTCGCTCCTCATGCGTCGCCCGCCGGGACGCGAGGCCTACCCGGGCGACGTGTTCTACGCCCACAGCCGTCTCCTCGAGCGTTCGGCGAAGCTCTCCGCCGAACTCGGCAGCGGCTCGCTCACGTCACTGCCGATCATCGAGACACTCGAAGGCGAAGTCTCGGCGTACATCCCCACCAACGTGATCTCGATCACCGACGGTCAGATCTACCTCCAGCCTGACCTCTTCTTCGCCGGCCAGCGTCCCGCCATGAACGTCGGCATCTCGGTGTCGCGCGTCGGTGGTGCCGCCCAGACGAAGGCGATGAAGAAGGTCGCCGGTGGTCTCCGTCTCGATCTGGCGAGCTTCCGTGAGCTTGAGGCCTTCGCCCAGCTCGGCACCGACCTCGACGCCGCCACCCAGCAGCGTCTCGACCGCGGATACCGGATGGTGGAACTCCTCAAGCAGGGGCAGTTCGCACCGATGGACGTCGTCGACCAGGTGTTCAGCATCTATGCCGGCACGCGAGGCCATCTCGACGCAGTGAAGCGCGAGGATGTGGCGACTTGGGAGAAGGATTTCATCACCTTCGTCCGCGATCAGGTTCCGGAGCTCCGGGCCCGTGTTGTCAATTCGAAGGAGCTCGACGCCGAGGGGGAGCGGATGCTCGAGGCGGCGATCGCGGAGTTCAAGCGGCAGTGGGCAGCACGGGAGTCGGGGGCCAAGGCCGGGCCGAAGGCCGTCGCTGCAGCCCGTTGATCCCAGTCACCACCGCAAGCGCGTAGCGCACGAAACACAGGATCCCAACTCATGGCCAAGGCCAGGGCACTCGATCGCCGGCGAAAGTCGGTGAAGAATATCCGCAAGATCACGCGGACGATGGAGCTGATCGCCACCGCCCGATTCAAGAAGGCGATGGATCGCTCCATCGCCTCGCGCGACTACACCCTCCGGCTCGCCAAGATTCTCGAGAACATCGCCGCCGCGAGTGCCGGCGGTGCCGACGGGAACGATGGCGGGGCGGCATTGGGATTCTCCCACCCGCTCCTCGAGGTCCGTCCGACGAAGCGAACGGCGGTGCTCGTCCTCACCGGCAACCGCGGCCTGTGCGGCGGCTACAACTCCAACATTGTCCGTCAGTCGCAGGCGATCCTCGGCCAGTGGCGGAGCGAGAAGGTGGGGATTCACACGGCGGTGTCGGGGAAGCGCGGGATCTCGGCGCTCAAGTTCCGCGGCGTCGACATCGACGAGCGATATCTCCAGTTCGAAGACAAGCCCGAGTTCGACCAGGTGGCCCCGATCGGTCGGAGCTATCTCGAGGCCTACGCCTCTGGGGAGATCGATCGGCTCGACGTCGTCTACACCCGCTTCGACAGCATCGCCCGCCAAGCGGCCGTCACGGAGATGCTGCTGCCTCTCAAGCCCCCGGAAGCCCCTACCGGTGCTGCCCGCGAGGCGGCTGCCGCCAAGGCCGCTGCCACGGGCCTAGCCAGCGACGACTACGACTTCTATCCCTCGGCCCAGAGCATCCTCGAGGAGATCCTCCCGGCGAGCTTCATGGCGAGGCTCTTCAAGTGCTTCCTCGATTCCGCCGTCAGCGAACAGGTGGCACGGATGGTGGCAATGAAGGCCGCCAGCGAGAACGCCGGCGGGCTGATCAAGGATCTCTCACGGCGGTACAACCGCGCCCGCCAGTCGCAGATCACCGGTGAAATCATGGAGATCCTCGGCGGCGTCGAGGCGCTCAAAAAATGATCGGCGCCTCAGCACCGATCCTCTTCCCCCATCTGAAATCCACAGACAAGCCAACCAGTTCCCCAGCCAACCACATTCCCGGACACGTCCGGACACACGGTTCCTAAAGCAGCAAAGGCACGTCACGACGCATGGCAACGGCAACGAAGAAGCACGGCGGCAAGGTCGGTCATGTCACCCAGGTCATCGGGTCGACGTTCGACGCGGAGTTCCCCGAGGACTCGATCCCGGCGATCTACAACGCCGTGAAGATCGACCATGAGTCGAAGGGGGTGTCGGTGCACCTCATCGGGGAAGTCCAGCAGCATCTCGGCGGCGGCAAGGTGCGTTGCGTCGCCCTGGGCAGCACCGACGGCATGGTCCGTGGCGGCACCTGCATCGACACCGGCGCCCCGCTCTCCGTGCCGGTCGGCAAGGAGACGCTCGGCCGCGTCTTCAATCTCGCCGGCGAGCCGATCGACAACCGCGGCCCAGTGAACACGACGGAGCGCTGGCCGATCCACCGCGATCCACCGCCGGTCACCGATCTCTCCACGAAGACCGAGCTTTTCGAGACCGGCATCAAGGTCATCGACCTCCTCACCCCGTTCGTCCGCGGCGGTAAGGCCGGCCTGTTCGGCGGTGCCGGCCTCGGCAAGACGGTCATCCTCACCGAGCTCATCGCCCGTATCGCCAGTGCCCACGGCGGTTACTCAGTGTTTGCCGGCGTCGGCGAGCGGACCCGCGAAGGAACCGACCTTTGGCTCGAGATGCAGGAAGCGAAGATCGGCGACACCGGTCGCAGCGTCATCGAGCAGACCTGCATGGTGTTCGGACAGATGAACGAGCCGCCGGGAGCCCGACTCCGCGTCGCGCTCTCCGCGCTGACGATGGCCGAGTATTTCCGCGATACGACCGGCGCTGACACGCTTCTCTTCGTCGACAACATCTTCCGCTTCTCCCAGGCGGGAAGCGAAGTGAGCGCCCTGCTCGGACGCATGCCGAGTGCGGTCGGTTACCAGCCGACGCTCGCCACGGAGATGGGCGCTCTTCAGGAGCGGATCGCTTCGACGTCGAAGGGGGCGATCACGTCGGTGCAGGCGGTCTACGTGCCGGCCGACGATCCGACCGATCCGGCCCCGGCGACGGCGTTCGGCAATCTCGACGCGTTCCTCTATCTGGAGCGTTCGATTTCGGAGAAGGGCATTTACCCGGCCGTCGATCCGCTCGCCTCGTCGAGCCGCATTCTCGACCCGCAGTACGTCGGCGAGCGGCACTACAAGATCGCCCGCCGCGTCCAGCGCACCCTCCAGCGTTACCGCGAGCTCCAAGACATCATCGCGATCCTCGGTGTCGACGAACTCTCGGAAGAGGACAAACTCGTCGTCCATCGCGCCCGGCGGATGGAGCGATTCCTCTCGCAGCCGTTCCTCGTGGCCGAGGTGTTCACCGGCAAGCCGGGTGAGATCACGAGCTTGGCCGACACGATCCGCTCCTTCGAGGAGATCGCCGACGGCAAGTGGGATCACCTCCCCGAGCCGGCATTCATGTACGTCGGATCGATCGAGCAGGCCGAGGAAC
>CANGGC010000330.1 GCA_947453125.1 Planctomycetaceae bacterium
ACGGCTCGCGGAGGACGACATGGCCAGCCAGTTGGGGAGTTGGCCCGCCGGGGGCATCCGCACCACCTTGACCGAGCGGATGCCCGGCACGGCGGCCACGGCGGCGATCGCCGCCGCCGAGGGCTCCACGTCGAGATTGAGGACTCCGATCGCATCCCCACCCGGGGCCGAACGGCCGACCGTCATCTGGGCGATGTTGACGCCGAGACCGCCGAGCGCCGTGCCGACGTTGCCGATGATGCCCGGCACGTCCTGATGGGTGAAGAAGAGCACGATCCCGTCGAGGTAGGCCTCGAGCCGATGCCCCTCGAGCTGCACGAGCCTGGGCATGGCGTGGCCGAAGAGCGTCCCGGCAGCGCGGTGCACGCGCCCCTCGGCGACGAGGTCGACGGCCACGACGGAGCTGAAGGCGCCGGGATCGGTCCGGCTCTGTTCGACCAGATCGATGCCCCGTTCCCGAAGAAGGACCTCCGCGTTGACGATGTTGACGTCGTCGGCAGCCCCTTCGAGGAGCCCGGCCGCGAACGCGGCGGTGACGAGCTTCGTCGACCGGGAGGCGACTTCACCCCGATAGGCGATCGAGCAGGACCGCGGCGGAGCGTCGTCGAGCTTCGCCAGGAGGAGGCCGAGGCGCCAGGCGAGGTCGAGGAATCCCTTCACCCCCTCGAGCGAGGCCGGGTCGATGGGGCTGGAGTTGACCGAATGGCGGATGGCGCCGGTGGCGAGGAAGTCGACGAGCAACCCGACCCCCTCCACGGCGACCTGCGACTGGGCCTCTTCGGTGCTCGCCCCGAGGTGCGGCGTCACGAGCACCCCCGGCTTTTCGAACAGGGGAGACTCGGTGCACGGCTCCTTCTCGAAGACGTCGAGGGCGACCCCGGCGATCACGCCACGGTCAAGCCCTTCGGCGAGGGCCTTCTCGTCGTAGATCCCGCCGCGGGCGCAGTTGATGAGGCGGACGCCCGGCTTGAGGAGATCGAGCTCCTTCATGCCGACGAGATACTTCGTCTCGGCCGTGAGGGGTGTGTGAACGGTGAGATAATCGACCTCAGGAAGCATGGCCTGGACACTGGGAACCAGTTCGATCCCCAGTTCAGCGGCGCGCTCCACCGACAGGAAGGGATCAAAACCGAGCACCCGCATCTCGAAGGCCCGGGCCCGGGCCGCCACCGTCTGGCCGATCCGGCCGAGGCCGACGATGCCGAGGGTCTTGCCAGCGACCTGGACCCCCATGAATTTGTTCCTGTCCCAGCGGTGGGCACGGAGGCTGGCATCGGCAGCGGCGATGTTGCGGGAGAGGGCCAGGAGCAGCGCGAACGCATGCTCCGCCGTGCTCACCGTGTTCCCGGCGGGCGTGTTCATGACCACGATGCCCTGCCGGGTGGCCGCATCCTTGTCGATGTTGTCGGTGCCCACACCGGCCCGCACGATCGCCTTGAGCCGGTGGTTGCCCGCGAGCGACTCGGCGGTGATCTTCACGCCGCTGCGGCAGATCGCCCCATCGTGCCTGGCGAGCGCCCCCCGGAGGGCCTCGCCGGAGAGGCCCGTCGCCACCTCATAGGTGATGCCGTGCGCTGCCGCGGCCTCGAGGAGCGTCAGACCGTCGGGGCTGAGGGTGTCGAGCACGATGATGGAGGGCATGGACGGCTTCTCGGCAGGGTGGGGGAGGCGTCGCTGTCCCGACGACGTTCGATCGGTCGCAGTCGGGCTCGCAGTCAGGATAGAGGAGGAAGCGGCGGTCGCGGGGCGGGAGCCGGCGGAGACCGACGCCCCGATCCCGGCAGAGCGTCTGATGTCAGCCGCCGTGTGATTTCTGGAACTCGATCATGTAGTCGCGGAGCTTGGCAACCCCTTCGACCGGCATCGCGTTGTAGATGCTCGCCCGGATGCCGCCGACGGAGCGGTGCCCCTTGAGATCGATAAGCCCGCGGGCAGTGGCACCCTTGACGAACTCCTTGTCCATCGCCTCGTCGCGGAGGCGGAAGGTAACGTTCATGTCGGAGCGGCAGTCGGAACGGGCGTGCCCGTGGTAGAAGCCGCCCGAACGATCGAGGACGTCGTAGAGTGTCTTCGCCTTGGCGGCATTGTGGCGGGCCATCCCGTCGAGGCCCCCCATGCGGTTTTTGATCCACTGGCAGACCAAGCCGAGAACATAGACGGCAAACACCGGCGGCGTGTTCGCACGCGACCCGTTCTTCACGTGGGTGCGGTAGTCGAGCATCGTCGGCAGATCGTCGCGCGACCGCTCGAGGAGATCCTTGCGAATGATCACGACAGTCACCCCGGCGATGCCGGCGTTTTTCTGGGCACAGGCATAGATCAGCCCGTACTTCGCCACGTCGATCGGGCGGGACAGGAAGTCACTCGAGCAATCGCACACAAGCGGTGCGGTCCCAAAGACAGGGTCATGCTTCCACTGCACGCCCTGGATCGTCTCGTTGCTCGTCACGTGGAGGTAAGCGGCATCGGGGGAGAGTTGGAGTTCTCCGGCCGTCGGGAGGTGATCGTAGTTCGTGGCTTCTCCGTCCCAGGCGACATGGACGCGCCCCTCACGGCGGGCCTCCTTGGCCCCGGTGTGCCCCCACGTGCCGGTGACAAGATAGTCGGCGGGGCCCGGTTGCCCGCGGAGGAGGTTCATCGGGACCATCGAGAACTGCAGGCTCGCGCCCCCCTGAACGAGCACCACTTCGTGATCCTCACCGATCCCGAGCAGCACCCGGAGATCGTTGGTCGTCTCCTCGAGGATCCGATCGAACGGTGGACTGCGGTGGCTGACCTCGAGGACCGAGATGCCCACCCCGGGCAGGGAAAGCATTTCGTCGCGGGCACGCTCGAGGACCTCCAGCGGGAGAACCGCCGGGCCAGGAGAGAAATTGAAGACGCGTTCCATGGTCCCGGCCGTCGGCGTTGTGCGATCCATCACTCGGGTGCTCTCCATTCCGCCCTGCGGAGCCGCGGCCCCCGGGGCATTCGATCCGCCCACGACTGACCCTACCGGGGACAAACGCCATTCGGCGTTCCCCCGGGGGAAGGGGAGCAGGCGGAATGCCCCCCGTCACCGACAGCCGCGCCGTCGATGTCCCAGGAACGCCGCAGGATAGGACCCGCCGCGGGAAGGGTCAACGGGCGGGAACTGCCGCCGCCGCGGAGGCAGGCTGCGCGGCTGGGAAACCGTTTGCAGCCCCCGCCGGGAACACCGCCGGCGCCGGCCCCCACGCCGATGGAGGCGCCTGCGGCAGCACTCCGCCAGTGGGGGGCGGCCCAGGGGGCTGGAACCCGCTCGGGCTTGTCGGCAGGGCAGCCGTCCTCACGGTGGCCGTCGGCGCGGCGCCAGCGAGCGTCGCCACCCGGGCGGCGACCACCGGTTGCACGCCATCGACCGACAGCGCGCGGGAGTAGTCCGCCAGGGCCTGATTCATGTCGCCGGTCGACTCGCGGATCTGCCCCAGGGCCACCAGCGCCCGCGGATTCGACGGATCGATCGTCAACGCGTCGACGAGCCGATTCTCCGCCTCGCGGACGTCGCCATGTTCCTGACAGAGTCGGGCCAGTTCGATCTGCGGATTGGGATTGTTGGGCTGCCGGCGCGACCAATCCTCGAGCAAGGCGATCGCCTCCGGGCTCCGCTGCTCTTCGACGAGGAGTACCGCCAAGGCCCGTTGGCAGGCGTCGTGATTCGGGTTCCGGGAGAGACAGAGGTGGTAATACTGCTCCGCCGACCGCCAATCGCTCCCCTTGCCGAAAACCTTCGCCTGCTGATGGTAGGTGGCACCGAGGTTGTAAAAGCAGTCAGGGCTCCCCGGCTGCTGCGCCAGCGCCTGCTGGAAATGGTTCACGGCGCCGAGATAGTTGCCCTGTTGGTAGAGCTTCACCCCCTCGGCGTTCTCGTTCCGCTTCAACGACCCACACCCGGCCAGCAGCATGACCGCCGCCGCGACAACGACGGCGCCCACGCGGGACGACCGGAGCGGCGTGGGGGGCGGTTTCAGCGGCACGTCTGGCGTTCCGGCAGGGGATGGGGCGGCGGACGGTACCGGCCCAACCGCACCCCGACAAGGGCAGGGGGAGAATCGCCTTCCCCTCATTCCCCCCCAATCCCCCACCCACGAAGCTACCGCGTGCAGCCACCAGGGCGATCAGGCGGGGACGTCGCGCTGGTAGCCGAGGGAGCGGACCACTTCGAGGATCTCGCTGCAGGTCGGGAACATCCGACCGCTGGACCGCTTGTAGCGTTCGAGGGCCCTCATGAACTCGACCTCCTCCGGGCCGTAATCGCGATCGCACGTGGTCGGATCGATGAACCGACGACGGCGCGGCCCCTTCGGCGTCCGATGGGGGGCGGCGGCGACATCACAGCGGGGCGTTTCGAGGCTCGGGCAAACAGCGGCGGCGGAGGCGGGCATCGATGGATCTCCTCGACGGGGGACTTGAACGGCTGGCGAAACTCTGCCGGAAGTATTCCCGTCTCCGGCGGCGCAGGTCCGGC
>CANGGC010000331.1 GCA_947453125.1 Planctomycetaceae bacterium
ACTTCCCGGTACGGCGGGCGTTCTTCGTCGAAACCGACACGACGCTTGCGGTGTTCGCGCCGTGGCAAGACCGGATCGCCGAGGATCTCCGCCACGAGACGACGCACGGGTATGTCCACGCCGTCGTCCCCACCGTGCCGCTGTGGCTCGACGAGGGAATTGCGGAGCACTTCGAGCTGCCGCGCGGCAGCGAGGGAGTCCATCCGCAGCATGTCGCCCACCTCGCCGGCCGGTTCCTCGAAGGGACCTGGCGCCTCGATCTGGCGAGGCTCGAGTCGCTCACGTCGGCCGGGGAGATGTCGCAGGACCACTACGCCGAGGCATGGGCCTGGGTCCATTGGCTCCTCCACACCACGCCCCTGCGCCGCCGCATCCTCCAGGATTATCTTGCCGACCTGCGCCGCGACGGTCGCTCGGCGCCGCTCTCGGCGAGGCTTGCCTATTACGAGGGGCCAGCGGCGACCTGGACGGCAAGCCTCACGGCCCATGTCGAGGAACTCGCTCAGCGGGCCGCGCCGGCCAGCGCCGCGGAGTGATCCAAGGCTGGATCCTACCCTTCAGCCGGATCGGCCATGGATGGCTTTGTCCAAGGAAAGCTAAGGCTTCCGGAAGAGCGTGCCGTGCTCGACCGCTTCGAAGCCGAGCTTCGAAAAGAGCATCAGGGCCGCGACGTTGGAGCGCGAGGCGTGCGTCTCGACGAGCGTCACCCCTTCGCGGCTGAGATCCTGGAGGGCATCGGCGAGGAGGAAGTGAGCCAGTCCCTGGCGCCGTTTCCCCCCCTCGACCTCGACATCGAGGAGCCCCGCAGCGGCGACGCCCCACACGCTCGCCAGCGGCTGCATGTCCCAAAACGACGCCGAGCCGATGAGCCGGTCCCCCTCGCCGCAGAGTTCATAGCGACGCAGCGCCATCCCCGTGGTGGTGGCCGCTTCCCACCAGCTCCGCCGGGCCGGTTCGTCGATGACGCGCAGATGCGTGGTGCGGCGGATGGCGAGCTGATGGCGGTTGACGGGAGGGCGGAATCCGGCGAGCGCCCGCTGGAGGATCGCCACGCGGTCGTGCTCGACGTAGCCGGCGCGGCGGAAGACCTGCTGCATCGTCGCCGAGGAGTCGAGGATCCCCGGCATGTCGGAGCCCCCGTAGAGGCCGAGGTAGAAGCTCCGCATCGCCGCCGAGCCGCCGCCATAGAGGACCTTCGCCCCGCGGCCGCGGAGGTAGTCCTCGCAAGCAAGGAGCAAGCGATCGCCGATCTCCTCGGCGCGTGGGTGGGGGACGACGGCCACGAGGAGCGTCGAGCCCTCGCGTGTGTCGACGCCGGAGCGGTCGGCATTGGGCCCGAATCCGGCCTGGGCGAATCCGACCATCACGCCGTCGTCGAGGGCGACGACGAGCCCGCGCCGGTCGAAGTAGGGCTTGGAAAAGACGCAGGCTTCCAGGAGCGGCGGCGTCATCGGTTGCATCGCCGCCGGACCGAGGTCGGCGGCCCGCCAGACGGCGGCGAGCCGGGGAGGATCCTCATTGCGGAAGGCCCGGATCTCGATCACGCCGTCGGTCCTCCTGGCAGGCCGCAGTCGGCAGGGGGCAATTCCACCGGCGAGCCCGACTCGACCCGGATGAGAACCTGTCCTTCGGCTTCGCGGACGTCGAAGCGCGGCTGGGTGACGGTGGCGGAGAGGCGGTGACGGCCGGTCGGCATGTCGAATTGCCAACCGTGCCAGGGACAGGTGAGGAGGGCCCCGCAGAGCTTCCCGGTGCCCAGCGGCCCTCCCTGGTGCGGGCAGAGGCCGTCGATGGCGTGCCAGGTGCCGTCGAGGTTGGCAAGCGCCACGATCCTGTTCCCGACGACCCGCTCGAGGCTCGTGCCCGAGGGGCATTCGCTTGCTGCAGCGATCGGCAACCACTCCGCCATGTCATTCCGCCAAGGATTCGATTTGGCCGGGCCGGCGCGGCACTCCAGTGCCTCGAGCCACGGCCACCTCAGGAAAGCTCCGCCCTCTCGCCCTCTCCCCGATCCGCCCGCGGAACGGGGATCAGGCCGTCTCCTCCCCGGCATCGGGCCCGGGAGGACGCGGCTTGCGTACTTTAGCCTGTGCCGGCTCCCCCCGCCATCGACGATGCACCCACCAATACTGCTCGGGGGCCCGGCGGATGGAAGCTTCGAGGAGCGAGGTGTACCACTGCGAGATCTCTTTGAGGCCCGCCGTCTCCGCTCCACCGAGGGCCGGATCGGCAGTCCCCTCGAGGCGCATGTCGTAGTCGAACAGCCCGTGGCGCCTCGTTGCCGAGCAGACCATGATCGGGGCGCCCGAGGAGACGGCAAACAGGCCGATCGCCTTGTGGACGCTGGCCGGACGGCCGAAGAACTCGACCCACGCCCCCTTCGGCCCGGCGGCCTGATCGCCGAGGAGGCCGATGGCGCCGTTGGCCTGGAGGGCGAGCTCGACGTCCGGGGCGCTTCCCTTCTTGGGAAGAATCCGCTGCCCACGCGACTCGCGGAATTGGGTCACAAACCGATCGAGGAGCGGGTTGTCGAGGACGCGGGCCACCGAATAGATCCGGAATCCGAAGACGCCGAACAGGTAGGCGGCCAGTTCGAAATTGCCGTAGTGCCCCGAGAGGATGACCTTCGGCCGGTCGCTCCACAGCATCCGCACCATCTGCTCCATGCCGTGGAAGCGGAGGTGCTTCCGCCAGGTCGTCTTCTGGATCACCCGTTGGGCGTGGGCGATCTCCACGACCATGAGGAGGAAGTGCTCCCACATCGCCTCGATCGTCCGGTCGGCCTGGGCCTCCGACCAGTCGGGGAACGCGATCCGCAGGTTTTCGCGGACGACCGAACGCCGAATCCTCACCGAGCGGGCGATGAATCGGGCCAGTGTCCGGGCCCCCCGTTCACACGCCGGTCGGGGGAGCGCCTGGACGACACAGATCGCCACGCGGACAGCGACGTAGGTGAGCCGATCGGTGATCCGGGAGACGAGGGTGCGGGACAAGGGGAGAGATCCGAAGAGCGGAGGTGACACAAACGCCGGCGGCCGGAGCCCCCGCCACAAAATTGTGCCGCGGCTGGCCCGTTTCCGGACAGATCGATTTTTTGCCCCTCAGCCGGGCGGCCGCATCGAGCCTGTGGCGATCTGGACAACGAGCATCACGACGCTCACCGCATTGAACAGGGCATGGAGGAGAATCGCCGGCATCAGCGACCCGCGGCGCTGGGCCAACTCGCCAAGGGCGATGCCCAGGAGCACCAGCGGGATCCAGGCCAGCCCCTGCCCCCAGTGCGACAGCCCGAAGAGGAGCGCCGAGGCGAGAATCGCCACGCTCCCGCCGCTCGAGGGCACACGGGCATCGATCCAACCGAGGAGGATGCGGCGGAAGAAGAGCTCCTCGGCGATCGGCGCGGCGATCACGGCGGTGATGACGACGATCGCGATCGCGCCGAGCCCGTGCTCCGCCTGAAGCGTATCGATGACGGGATGCTCGTAGGTCACGAGCCGATCGAGCGCCGCCGAGATCAGCAGCAGCGGGCCGGTGACCAGCGCCAGCCCGCCAAGGGCCAGACGGCAGTCGACCGCGGCGCTCTCGCTCGACAAGCCGATCGACCGCCACGATGCCCCGTGGGCCCGCAGTGCCGCCACGACGGCAAGGGTGGCAACGATCGATCCGGCGGCCTGCGCGGCCATGCGGTTGAGGAGCGGCGCATCAGCGGGCAGGAGGCTGACGCAGAAGGCGGCCACGAGAAGCCATCCGCAGGCGACAAACAGCACCGCCGCCCCGCTCCACGCCGCCGGCGGCCAGGGCCGCCCCGGCACGACGGTGCCGCCGAGCGATTCGCACTGCCAGATCCGGGCCGCGACGAAGACGCTCGCCGCGATGGCCAAGGCCACCCCTCCCCAGCCGAGGGCCGCCGTCGCGCCCGCCTCAGCCGCGCTCTCGCCCGCCAGCGCCGCGGCCTCGGCGGCAAGCAGCGGCAGGAACAGCGGCGGCGGAGCAGCGATCATGGGGGCGGAGCGACCTTTTAAGCTCAGGAACGGGAAGCCGAATCCCGGCCGGTGAGCACAGGCCAAGCCTTGACGACATACTCGGCCCCGGAATACGCCGTGAGGAACACAGCGGCCCAAGCGAGCCCCGACGCCAGGCCCCCCGCGTCGACGCCGGTGAACAGGCGGGAAAATCCGAGCCGCCCCAGTTCGACCGCCACCGCGGCACACTGGAGCACCATCTTCAGCTTCCCGGCCATCCCGGCAGAGAAGTCGCGCCCGGCCCGCTCCATCTCTGCGCGGACGGCCGTGACGACGAGCTCGCGGACGACGACGACGACCGCCATCCAGGGGAGGATCGACGATTCAGGCCGGGCCGCCAGAAATATGAAGGCCCCGCAGACGAGCACCTTGTCGACCAGCGGATCGAGGATCCGCCCCAGCCGGCTCACCTGATTGAAGCGGCGGGCATACCAGCCATCGACCCAGTCGGTCGTGGCCGC